>NZ_JAWRXD010000838.1:0-264 GCF_046535215.1 Priestia sp. SIMBA_032
GTGCATTCCCGAGTATATTTTTAGAACAGATAGATGCGCCCTAAAAACAATGGTACAGAAGAAGATGGTAAAGGTAAAAAAACCATCAACACCCCAAAACCTCCCAAAAGGGAATACAACTTTAGCTGGGTCAATTGGTTATTGGTGGTTTTTCTGTTGTTCTTGACCGTTTTCTTCAACCGTTCTGGTGGTCCCAAAGAAATCAGTTGGTCAGAAATGGAGGATACCTTGCTCCCCACGAACGCCATCGAAAGGATTGTTGTC
>NZ_JAWRXD010000839.1:0-264 GCF_046535215.1 Priestia sp. SIMBA_032
GTTTTGGAGGCACAATTTCTGCCATTATCATTTTTAGCTTTACTGCTTTAGGGAACTCTACAATGGTAGCAATCTCAGTTTCTGCAGACTGGAGTTCACAAGAAAATATTTTTGAACCTTTGGGTATGGAAAACTCCTCCTACGAATGGAAACCAAGGTTTGATAAAGATTTTGCACTTGGGCATAACGAAAATGCAGAAGCGCTGAAAAAGGACAAGGATAACGAACCTAGAGGTGGAGGTACTTTGGAGACGACAGCAAAGG
>NZ_JAWRXD010000840.1:0-264 GCF_046535215.1 Priestia sp. SIMBA_032
GTAATTGCCAGCAAGGACGTTGAGGCCATTAGGACAAAACGTAACGCCGTTACCCAAGAACTAAAAACGCTGGAAGAGCAAGTCAAAAAATTGGACGAGGCCATCTTGGAACTGGACGATAACTCCAAATTGCCTTTGGTTTCCACATTGACTGTGCAACTTAAGGAATTCCAACATTATTTGGAATTACAAGGTGACGTTGTTACCGACCAAAACGTGCTGGTGTATCCGGAAATGTCAGGTACATTGTACCGTGTTTACGTG
>NZ_JAWRXD010000841.1:0-264 GCF_046535215.1 Priestia sp. SIMBA_032
GGCGAACCTGTTCACGAGCTCAGCTCCATGGTTGCCCTGATAGCGAGCAATGTTAAGCGCGTTCGCGTTCTTCTGGCGGCGGTCGCCTGCACCAGCCAGCGTCGTCACGCTATACGGCTTGCCGCCCGTGAGCTTGTGCATGTAGGACTACGGAGTACAACGAACACAGTTCGCGCCGATGCCGATCTTGACCGTCTCGCTCAATTTAAGGGAAGGCTTTACGCCGCTGACGAACGGGAGGTCGGTTGTGTCCTTCGTCGCGGC
>NZ_JAWRXD010000842.1:0-264 GCF_046535215.1 Priestia sp. SIMBA_032
GCTCCATTTAAACCGATTAAGCCGACAAGTTCGCCTTTATTAACAGAGAACGAAACATCTTTTAATACAGGTCGTTTCGTATATCCTCCTGTAACATTTTCTACACGCAATAACTCGCTCATACGACACCACTTTCTTCATTAGTATTCATTCTATATTCATCTTACCAAAAATTATGCTGTACTACATAGTATCCATGTACTCAAAAAAAAAATTTAAATTTATTAGCATATATTTTCCCGAAAGCGGACATCATAATTAGTG
>NZ_JAWRXD010000843.1:0-264 GCF_046535215.1 Priestia sp. SIMBA_032
CTGCAAGCCGCGCGCTACGAGGCGGGCGGGGCGAGCGCGATCAGCGTGCTCACCGAGGGCCGCCGTTTCAAGGGATCGCTCGACGACCTCACCGCGGTGAAGCAGCGCGTGTCGCTTCCCGTGCTGCGCAAGGACTTCATCGCATCGCCCTACCAGGTTGCCGAGGCTCGCGCGGCCGGTGCCGACCTCGTGCTTCTGATCGTCGCGGCGCTCGACCGGAAGACGATCGGCGAGCTTTACACCCAGATCGTAGAGATGGGCATG
>NZ_JAWRXD010000844.1:0-264 GCF_046535215.1 Priestia sp. SIMBA_032
CTTTGCTATTAATGCGTTATCTTCAAGAAGTTTTGCGGAAGTGGAATTTTGGTTTGCAAGTATTAAAGTAATTACAATTATTGCATTTATTATTTTGGGCGGGGCAGCAATGTTTGGGTTTCTAGATATGAAAGGGAATGAACCAGCGCCAATGTTCTCTAGCTTTACTGATTATGGTGGATTGTTTCCAAATGGATTATCAGCCATTTTAATTACAATGATTGCAGTTAATTTTTCTTTCCAAGGAACAGAATTAGTTGGTAT
>NZ_JAWRXD010000122.1:0-485 GCF_046535215.1 Priestia sp. SIMBA_032
GAGCATCCAAAACTAGCAAAAGAAATTTCTATCGCAATTCTTCTTCATACAGATTCTTTCTTAGTGGAACAAGAAATTGAAAGAACATCTCTTCAAAACATTATTAAATGGGCAGACGAAGCAGATGAAGAACCAGGCGGAGCTCATCATTATAGAACGATTTCTTATGAAAAAGCACTTAAAGCTATTCAGCAATTAGATCGATTGGTAGAGCGTGAATTGCAAATAGAGCAAGCAAAATTGAATAACAAGGCAGAACATAGTTATCAATGAGAAAGAGGCATCACTACAGGGTGATACCTCTTTTATTATTTTATGGAAAATAAACCTTTATCCCGCATTAACGGGCAGTAAGATCCCCACCTCAAAATGCAGCGAAAGCAAAGAAGTTAGTTTGGTGATCAACTGCCCGTAAAAGCCCGATTGGTTCAACTAATAATCAGTGGGGGGATGAACACCCCCCACTGATTAAAGTTTCACTTTAT
>NZ_JAWRXD010000845.1:0-264 GCF_046535215.1 Priestia sp. SIMBA_032
GGACACCGAGTGCGCGGATTCGGTCGGCGAGACCACTCCCGTAGGCGACGGGCTCGGCACCGAGGCTCGCGAGGTATCCGGCGGTTGCCGGAGAGCCTGTCCCGATCACGCTCGCACCCGCGATGCGGGCGAGCTGCACTGCGAAGACGCCGACGCCGCCACCCGCTCCACCCATCAAGACGGTGTCGTCGGGGCCCAGCTCGAGAACAGCCAGGGCGGCCGCCGCGGTGCTGCCGGCGATCGCCAGCGTCGCCGCCGTACGGT
>NZ_JAWRXD010000846.1:0-264 GCF_046535215.1 Priestia sp. SIMBA_032
GTGACGGCCTGGGTCCCGCTGGGCGCCGTCCCGGCGGAGGACGGGCCGCTGTTCCTGGTCGAGGGCTCGCACCGCTTCGACGATCTGACCGGCCCGCTGCGCGGCCTCGACGTGGACGCCGAGGGCGCGCCGCCCGGCTCCCTCGATCTCGACCCGGTCGCCCTGGCGGCCGAGCGCGGGGCCCGGCTGCTGACGGCGGATTTCCGCGCCGGCGACGTGGTGCTGTTCGGCATGTTCATGCTGCATGCCTCGTTCGACAACGCC
>NZ_JAWRXD010000847.1:0-264 GCF_046535215.1 Priestia sp. SIMBA_032
GCCAACCGCATCACGAAGGCCAATATCGAACAGCTGCTGCTGAAGATCGATGCCCTCGGTCATGCGGACGCCGATGACCCGGTATACCTCGCCGTCGTGGTTGGCGATGCCCATGCGGTACTCGTCGCCGAGGAAGGGATTGAAGACCTCGGGGTCGTCCTCTTCTTCGGGTATGACCGCCTCGACGATCTGGCTGACGCGATCGTCATAGTCCGGCACCGCCACGCCGTCGATGTATTCGCCGCGCATCGCCACTCCTTAGCT
>NZ_JAWRXD010000123.1:0-485 GCF_046535215.1 Priestia sp. SIMBA_032
GGCAACTCTTCCAGCGCACCTCGTACACCTCGTGCGCCGAGAACGGTCTGCCCTGGCGAAGGAGCGCAGTGGCAACGGCGATGGTTTCTGCCGGCGGTAGCGGCTCCTCCGACACCGGTTCCACACCGACCGCCCCGTAGGGCAACGGCCTGCCCAGTGCATCGCGAGGGCGGGCCTGCCGCGCCCGTCCGGACGGGTCGCGATCCCGGTCATCACTCATCTGTCATCACCTCGCCACCTGGTTCTCACCTCCCACGGGTGAACTTCCATGGTGTCGTACTCCGGCCCCGGACAGCGGGTTTACGCTGATGGCCGGCGCGTCGATGATCGGCGCATCGATCTGCGTGCGCTGCCGTGCAGCCACCCACGAGACAAGGCGCGATCATGGACTCGACCAGCACCGCCGAACCACTCGACGACTCCGAACGCGCCGAACTCCTGCGGCTGCGCCGGGAACTCGCCGAGGTGTCCAACGCACCTGACGG
>NZ_JAWRXD010000848.1:0-264 GCF_046535215.1 Priestia sp. SIMBA_032
CAAGAGCCGGGCATCGCGGACGCTGATCACGGGCAGCCTGATCGCCTCCTTCGACGCACGGGACAGCCGGCTGGTCGACGTGCCGGACGGCGGCCTGTTGCACATTGAGCGCTCGGTGCTTGCCGAGGGGCCTCGGAGCGAGAACGGTGACCTGGTCGGCTACGGGCTGGAATTACCCCGTGACCGGGAGCCAGGGCGCATGGACCGTGTCATCCTGCGGGGGACGACGTTCTACAGTGACCGCCTGCAAGCCACACGACTACT
>NZ_JAWRXD010000849.1:0-264 GCF_046535215.1 Priestia sp. SIMBA_032
GATTAAATATCGTTACTGCATATCTTTTTTTCTACCATTAAGAAATTAAGAGAATTAAGCTTTGCTTTGTGTTAAACCTTAACTACCTTAATTTCTTAATTTCTTAATGGTAAGAAGAAAATTAAGCTTGCTGTTTTAAAATATTTTCTACCATAAAGGCATTAAGAGAGTTAAGCTGAGCTTTGTGCTAAACCTTAATTAACTTAATTTCTTAATGGTAAAAAACGCCTAATTAATTTTCACTTCATTTTTAACCGCTTCCAG
>NZ_JAWRXD010000850.1:0-264 GCF_046535215.1 Priestia sp. SIMBA_032
GTGTAGCAATTCAAAAAGATGACTTCATGTGTATTGCAGATGGAAAAATTGTATCTACAAATGCTGAAAAAGTAGGAGCTGCAAAGCAATTACTAGAAGCGCTTATTGATGAAGATTCTGAAATCGTAACGATTCTACAAGGTGAAGATGCAACTGACGAAGAAGTAGCGGAGTTAGTTGAATTTGTAGAAGAGAAATTTGAAGATGCAGAAGTAGAAGTGCATGCTGGAAACCAACCAGTGTATTCTTTCATCTTCTCTGTAG
>NZ_JAWRXD010000851.1:0-264 GCF_046535215.1 Priestia sp. SIMBA_032
GTGTGACGGGCCGCACAGCGCGTCGGGCCGACCCGGTCCATGATCTCCGACGCGCGGCAGGTCGGGATGACCGGCGGGATTTCGCTCGACTCCCTCGGGCCGCGTTGCGAGATTGCCCCGAGATGGAGGCCGCATCCGGCGTGACATGACCGAGGACACGGATTTCCACGTCAGGTTCTGGGGCGTGCGCGGCAGCATCGCCTGCCCCGGGCCGGAGACGGTGCGGTATGGCGGCAACACCGCCTGCCTCGAAGTCCGCGTCGG
>NZ_JAWRXD010000852.1:0-264 GCF_046535215.1 Priestia sp. SIMBA_032
GGCATGGCGACCTTCGAGGAGGCGGCGGTCAGCGACCGCGCCGACGGGCCGGGAAGCGGCTGAGAAACGGGACGGGGGCCGGACCGCCATGCAGGCCGATTTCGTCGTCGAGGATCAGGAGGCGCAGAGCGCGCTGCTCGCCGATCCGACGACCTACGGCCTGGACGAGAGCGCGGAGGTCGCGCGCATCGCCACCCACGCCAGCGTCGTCTTCCTGGCCGGGGAGCGCGTCTACAAGCTGAAGCGCGCGGTGCGTTTCAGCTT
>NZ_JAWRXD010000853.1:0-264 GCF_046535215.1 Priestia sp. SIMBA_032
GGCTTCTTCGACCGCAACCCGTCACTGGACGTCCAACCGAGCCCGAGCTCGCACTGCTCAACCGAAACCACAGGAGGCAACTGCCATGACTGAGAACACCACCGATCCGATCGCCGGCTTCCGGGACCTGCTGGACACCGTCCCGGCCGGCCTGTGGATCAACGGCAAGTCCGTCCAGTCGTCCAGCGGTGAGACCTTCCCGGTCGCGGACCCGGCCACCGGCGCGACCCTGCTGCAGGTCGCCGACGCGACGCCTCAAGACGC
>NZ_JAWRXD010000854.1:0-264 GCF_046535215.1 Priestia sp. SIMBA_032
GACCGCCGGAGCTTCCGGCAGCGGGAAGCTGGAGGTCATCAGGCCACCGTGGAAGGTGGCCGTCGGCGCGAACAGTCCTTCGATGGCGATCTGGTTCTTCCGCCGCTCGTCCTCGTTCGGGTAGAGCCCGGCCGGGGTGTCGAAGCGGGCCACGCCACTGGACATCATCGTCTGCAGCTCATCCGGCCGGAACGGGACCGTCTGCGTGCGGGTTTCGCCGCCGGGGAACGTGACCGTGAAGGTGGGGGCGAAACCATTGCCGAG
>NZ_JAWRXD010000855.1:0-264 GCF_046535215.1 Priestia sp. SIMBA_032
TATGCGAGGCGGCTGCGCTCGTCGGAGGCTTGGGCGATCTGCCCATCGAGCCAGACCGTGAGCGTTTCGAGCTGCGTGAGCTGCATCGGCTTCGCGCGCTTCTCGGTCGCCGGATGCAGTGCAGCGATCCCTTTGAGAACCTTGCGGACGTGCGGCGCTTTGGTCGGATCCGGGAAGCCCTGCGTCTGGTGCCATTGAGCCAGCGCCGCAAGGCGCGCGCGTAGCGTGTTGAGCGACAGCGACTCCGCATGGTCAGCGAGGTAC
>NZ_JAWRXD010000856.1:0-264 GCF_046535215.1 Priestia sp. SIMBA_032
GCTGGTGTTGCCGGCACCTGCAGCAAACGCGGCCAGATCCGCTCGGGTGATCCGATACTGCTTGCCCACACGTGCAGCCCGCAGCCGCCCATCGCGGATGTAGGTGCGGACCGTCCGTACGTGTAGTCCGAGTTCATCGGCCACCTCGTCTGCGGACAGGTAGTATGACGGAGTCACAGTAGGTCAATATACATGCGAATAGGGAAGCTTAGGTAATTCGTCCACGACGGCCAAACCGAGGGGTCGATAGAGCTGCCGAACCTC
>NZ_JAWRXD010000857.1:0-264 GCF_046535215.1 Priestia sp. SIMBA_032
GTTCAAGCCGAAGCGCAAGGAGATCCTGCGCGTCTTCGGCGACGAAATCGCCAAGCTTCATGGGGTGACCACGTGAGCGGTATCGAGACGATCGTGCGCGGCCGGCTGTGCCAGAGCCTGAGCAAACCGGCGGAGGAGGCGGCGTCGCTGGACATGAACGCGGCGCTCGGCGACGACCTCGGTCTCGCCTCGCTCGACCTGATCATGCTGATGACGGCCGTGTGCAACGAGGCGGGCGTGCCGCTCACCTCGCTCGGCGAGGAG
>NZ_JAWRXD010000858.1:0-264 GCF_046535215.1 Priestia sp. SIMBA_032
GGTATAATCTTGTTTATTTAATAATATCTGAAAATTCTTTCTTTTGTAAGAGGACTATAATTTTCTCAACAATTGTGTGTGGGAAAGTATTAAACCGAATGAAATAATTTTTGAAGGAGATTGAATTGCAATTGTTAAATTCAGAATATTTTGATATATTTTAACGTATAGAACAAAATCTTTCGCACAGTACTCTTACATCAATTTCAAAATTTAGTTTGGAAGGGGATGTACAAGAGTTGGATAAAAATCTAAAGAAAGATC
>NZ_JAWRXD010000859.1:0-264 GCF_046535215.1 Priestia sp. SIMBA_032
CTCATGAACCGCGTATATTTCATGAATGGATTATAGCATGGAGAAATATTATATATTTATATAAAAAATATAAAGCTGACGTTAAGCCTTAAATTGACTCTTGACAAGTTTTTTAAATAACCTATTTTAAAACAACAATAAATGATTAAATGATTTTTTTATCAAGATTCAAACCCATTACTTCTAATAGATCGTTTTGATTATATAAATTCACTAAATGTGCTTCTACTCCTATACAAATTCCTTCTAGCGGAAGATCATTTG
>NZ_JAWRXD010000860.1:0-264 GCF_046535215.1 Priestia sp. SIMBA_032
GGGCGCGAACCAGCCCCGCACCCATCCCGCTGGCACCACCCGTCACGATGATCCGGCGTCCGGCCAGGCTTTGATCCTCGCGTGTCACATGCTCTCCCAACAATCGGTCCACAGATCTGCCGAGAATAGCATTCTGGATAGTGGGAGTGTGGTTCTGATCGGCCGCTGATCAGCCCAAAGCGGTGGTTACGCCCCGGCTCACCGGGTGAGCGGTCGCCCGCCCGGAACCCGCTCCTCGGCAGGTTCGAGCCGGACGATGATCTG
>NZ_JAWRXD010000861.1:0-264 GCF_046535215.1 Priestia sp. SIMBA_032
GTGGCGTGGATGGTGCTGGGGTGGGCGTTCATGCCGGTGTACTACATGAACGAGCGGCAGTTCGGCTCTACCGAAATGGGTATCTTGATGAGCGTGCTGGGTGCCAGTGCCTCGCTCTGCAGTTTCATCGTGCCTGCGCTTTCCGACCGCCTGGGCCGGCGCCTGGTAGTGGTGGTGTTTTCCCTGATCGGGGCGCTCACGCCGCTGGCAGCGCTGTATTTTCAAGGGCCGTTCTGGATGCTTTGCACGGTGTTGTTCATCACC
>NZ_JAWRXD010000862.1:0-264 GCF_046535215.1 Priestia sp. SIMBA_032
GCCACCGACGTTGTCCGCCCCACTTGTGCGGCCCGGGATCGCGGATGCCCTTCTGAACCGACAGCCATTGCGATCTTTTTGCCTTCTTCACAGGTCAAGTTGTTATGATTGACTTCCCATCAGACTTGAGTTCGTGTTCGTCGGGCGCAAAAAACAATGAGTGGAGAGTCCAGAAGTGGCTAAGAAGCAAGTAGTAGAGTTCATCGACGACCTCGACGGAAAGGTTCTCGAGGAATTCGAGACCGTGCGCTGGGGACTCGATGG
>NZ_JAWRXD010000863.1:0-264 GCF_046535215.1 Priestia sp. SIMBA_032
ACTGCAGTTCCTCCTTGCTGGTTTCGAGTTCTTCCGTCGCTGAACGCAGTTCTTCGTTGATCGCCTGCAACTCCTCATTGGAAGCCTTCAGCTCCTCCGTCGATACACTCGCCTGTTCGATATTGGATTGCAGCAGTTCCTTCGAGCGACGCAGTTCGCTTTCCAGATGGGCAATGACGGGATTGTGGTCCGCATGACGGCCGGTGTCCGGTTCATCGGTGCTTTCCTTGACCACGATCTCATTGAAAAGAACGGCCATCACGT
>NZ_JAWRXD010000864.1:0-263 GCF_046535215.1 Priestia sp. SIMBA_032
ATGCAAGGAGGAATGCCGCCAATGCACGGAGGAATGGACCAGATGCCGATGCAAGGAGGAATGCCGCCAATGCACGGGGGAATGGGTCAGATGCCGATGCAAGGAGGAATGCCGCCAATGCACGGGGGAATGGGTCAGATTCCGGTGCAAGGAGGAATGCCGCCAATGCACGGAATGGGTCAGATGCCGATGCAAGGAGGAATGCCGCCAATGCACGGAATGGGTCAGATACCGATGCAAGGAGGAATGCCGCCAATGCACGG
>NZ_JAWRXD010000865.1:0-263 GCF_046535215.1 Priestia sp. SIMBA_032
CTGGCAGGGGATCATCCTGCCGCCCTTCGTCTATGCGCTGGGCATCGCGGCCGGTTTCGGCTTCGCCTCGCTGCGAGGGGCGCCAGAACTCCCAGGGGACGCCGCAGAAGCGGCCGCAGGCTCGACGGACGGTGCGGGCACCGGCACGGCGGGCGCCGGCGGCACCTCCGCAGTCCTCTCCGCCCTGCGGAGCCGGACGACCACGCTCGCCGATCCCGGAGCGCTGCGGATGGGCGCTCTGGCAGCCCTGCGGGGCGGTTCCG
>NZ_JAWRXD010000866.1:0-263 GCF_046535215.1 Priestia sp. SIMBA_032
GGTGAAGAACGCGTAGTAACTGAAGGCAATGGCGAACCACATCGTCCAGGACATCGCCGTCGTCCTGCGAAGCCTGGGCGACCAAATCTTGGCGAAGTTGCCGAAGAAGCTTGATGGGGCGACTTGCGCTGCCGCTTGCACAATGGACTCGGCGACTGGCTCAAAGGTCTGGCCTTCTTTAAGAACCAGTGCCTCTATTCGGTCCAGTGTAGCGTTTGCTTCGGCGGTGCGACCTCTGCTCTCGAGCCAACGCGGCGACTCAG
>NZ_JAWRXD010000867.1:0-263 GCF_046535215.1 Priestia sp. SIMBA_032
AGTGTGGGGGCTACGATTAATATTATGCTAGCAGCTGTACGAGCGAAAGGTAGAACTGTTATTGAAAATGCAGCGAAAGAGCCCGAGATTATTGATGTAGCTACATTGTTAACAAGCATGGGAGCACGTATTAAAGGTGCCGGTACAGATGTAATCCGAATAGATGGTGTGGACTCTTTACATGGTTGTCACCATACTATCATCCCAGATCGTATTGAAGCTGGTACGTATATGATTCTAGGAGCTGCATCAGGAGGAGAAGT
>NZ_JAWRXD010000868.1:0-263 GCF_046535215.1 Priestia sp. SIMBA_032
AAGTTGTATATTTATTATTAAAAAATCAATGCAATGGAATTAAAGTTAAAATAAGAAGAGTAGTATTATTAATAATAAAGCGTGTTGTAGTTGCTATAAGCTGAATCTCGATACGTTAAGTAGAGGAATAAGACATGTCGATCAAGTACTATTGAATCCAAAGAAGCTAAAATATTAAGAACGAAACTTATGGCTGATAGAATATCTATTAAAAAATTCACTATATGAAAAAAGGTAGCTGTACAAAAGTGCAGCTACCTTTT
>NZ_JAWRXD010000869.1:0-263 GCF_046535215.1 Priestia sp. SIMBA_032
GCCATACCAGCTAATAATGCAAATATAATTAAAAAAATTATCATTATAGTCCTCCACTGAGCTTGAAAAAAGGCTGGGGGCCAAGTTGATGCAGCGCACGACTCGCCAGAGAGTACTGACTGACGTCGGTGCTGACTATTTGGAGCGATGCCGGGAAGTCGTTGCACTGGTGGAAGAGGCCGAGGCTCATGCCGCCGGCACCACCACAAAGCCTGAAGGCAGGCTGAGGGTGCAATGCATGGCGAACTTCGGCCAACACTACG
>NZ_JAWRXD010000124.1:0-483 GCF_046535215.1 Priestia sp. SIMBA_032
TCTTTTACAATAAGTGTACAAGATGAAGGTGAAGTTATTCCTTAAGAAGATATCCCGCATATTTTTGACCGCTTTTATCGTGTCGATAAATCGAGAACACGAGCTACAGGCGGAAAAGGTATCGGGCTAGCTGTTGCAAAGGAAATTGTAGAATTGCATAACGGTTCCATTCTAGTAACAAGCCAATTAGGAGCGGGAACAAACTTTATAATCGAGCTACCTTTTGAATAATATGCGTGTGAAAACACCAGTAGTAGTAAACACTACTGGTGTTATTTTGTTCATAAAAACAGCTCATCTAAGCTAAGCTTTTGAAATTATTCTTATTTCAATATAAAATAAAGGTACATTTGCAAAGATTTGGAGGGTGATATAATTGGATATCCATGTATTAACAAAAGACGAAGCAGAAATTTACTTAGAACTTCGCGTAGAAGGATTAAAGCAAAACCCTGAAGCATTCAGCTCTTCTTATGAAGATAT
>NZ_JAWRXD010000870.1:0-263 GCF_046535215.1 Priestia sp. SIMBA_032
GTTGTATCATATCCTTCATGGTTCATAAGCCACTCATTGTACGTCTTAATACGACGGATTAAACCACGTGTACGTCTGTTTTCAATCTTCTCTTTTGTCGTTACAAGACCATGGTACATAACATTATCTGAAATAATTACGCCACCAGGATTAAATAACGGTTCATATAAGTCAAAAAAGCGACGATACTGTCCTTTTGCTGCATCAATAAAAATAACGTCAAATGTCCCGTGTTCTTTTACTTGTTCACCTGTCTCTAACGC
>NZ_JAWRXD010000871.1:0-263 GCF_046535215.1 Priestia sp. SIMBA_032
GCCGCAGGCAAGCAGCTTGGTCCGTGACCGGGCGCCGCTGACGGTCAAGGTGGGGAACATCGCGGACAGTCCGGCCTCGAAGTCCGTGGGCCGAAACCGATTGATACTCGGGGTGTCCGGGAAGTAGAGCTGTTCACGGGTCACGCACATTCCGTGGGCATCGTTGTTGAACAGGACAACGGTCAGCGGCAACCGGTGTTCGATGGCGGTGTGGATCTCCATGCCGTGCATGAGGAATGCCCCATCGCCGGCCAGGACCACCG
>NZ_JAWRXD010000872.1:0-263 GCF_046535215.1 Priestia sp. SIMBA_032
GGTCTCGTTGGCCGCAGGCCTGACGGTCATCGGCAGTTGGGCGGGCCGTGCCGATGACCTCGGGTCGGTGACGCTGCGCGCGATGGCCCTGCTCCCCGCCGCGACCTTGGTGAGCCTGCTGGTGTTCGCGGCGCTCACCGTGGTCCTGGTGCGGTTGCTGTCGATCGGCATGCAGAAGGGCTATCACCCGGTGCGCTCCCGCGTCGGCTGGCAGGTCTGGGCGACCGAGCGGTTGATGGACTCGGCCCGGACCTTCCTGTTCC
>NZ_JAWRXD010000873.1:0-263 GCF_046535215.1 Priestia sp. SIMBA_032
TTCCGCGAAGCCCCGCGGATCGAAGGGGTTCTTCGGTACCCCGGACAGGGAGAGGGCGGCCCCTCGAAGCGAGCATGTCCGGATGGGAACAGCCGATGTCGCCGCGTTCAGCAATAAGGCGGTGAGACGATGCGTCGGCGAAGGTCGCAGGAGGAGAAGGGCGCGACGCGCCCGGGTGCGCTGGGGAATTGGCTCTGGCGAGCGGGGCAGTGTTAGGCTTAATGAGTTGCCGCGCAAGGGGTGACAAACAAGAGATGATCCTC
>NZ_JAWRXD010000874.1:0-263 GCF_046535215.1 Priestia sp. SIMBA_032
GCTTCCGCCCCGACGGTGTGCTGCGCATCGAGCGCGATGATTTTCTCCCGTACATCGAGCGTCTTGCCGGGTTAACCGGATCCGAGATCGCCGACTTCGAGAGCCTCGTCGCGGCGATCGACCAGCGCATCGCCTACTTTGACGAGCGCGGCTGTACGGTGTCGGATCAGTCGCTCGAGATCTTCCCGAAGCGCCCGGCAACCGACGCGGAGGCCAACGCGATTCTCGCCCGCCGTCTCGCAGGCGAAGCGCTCACCGATCTC
>NZ_JAWRXD010000875.1:0-263 GCF_046535215.1 Priestia sp. SIMBA_032
GCATGACATGGCCCTTGTAATTGTCCCCATTATTACAGCCTGCGCCGCTATCCCATAGCACCACACACAGTTCCTTGAATCAGCGCCGAAGTCTACCATTGCTGACCTCATGCATTTGTCTGGTTGCCATCCTCGGTACCTATCGAGGCATTCTTGAAATGCTGCCCTCCAACGCGCTGAACTTTCAGACGGCAATACTGGAAAATACGCGCAAGGACCAATACCCTGCCAAGGATACAACCTAGACGAGTTGATCATGTCAG
>NZ_JAWRXD010000876.1:0-263 GCF_046535215.1 Priestia sp. SIMBA_032
GTGTTCTTCGTGTAATAGAAAGGTTTATTTATAAGCGTTCGAAGCGGATTGTCGTTTTGCTGCCGGAAGCTTGGCGATATATCGTGCCGCTTGGTATCCCTAGCGAGAAAATTTTCTGGTTGCCTAATGGTGTCGATTTAGAGGGGTTCGAGTTTTATCCGCTAGCTCACGAAAAAACCAAGCAGCATTTTGAGCTTATGTACTTTGGT
This sequence comes from Priestia sp. SIMBA_032, assembly GCF_046535215.1. NCBI lineage: Bacteria > Bacillati > Bacillota > Bacilli > Caryophanales > Bacillaceae > Priestia > Priestia sp. SIMBA_032. Next base: position 210 of record NZ_JAWRXD010000876.1, read on the forward strand.
GCGCATGGGCAGGCAAATGGCTTGGAGAGTGTGCTTGAGGCAATGCATATTTTG
>NZ_JAWRXD010000040.1:0-17752 GCF_046535215.1 Priestia sp. SIMBA_032
CAATCTTTGAATGGTCAAAGTCAATCTTTCACTTTCAAAAAGCAAAAATCTTAAATCGTATCAATTTTAAATAACATCAGCATTAAGCAGTTTAATTATGAATTAATCTTTTACTTTTCTATTTCGTACTTCATTATTAATAATGAAAAAACATTAAAAGCTAAAAGCTCTTAAGTACTTCTGTTAAAATAATACATCAAAAAAACGTAAAATTTTATTAGACACACTATTTTCACCATTCATTGTTTCCATTAGTATGTCCCTCTTTATTGGAAAAACTGTTCATTTAGAAATATGGGAAATGATGAAGGGACTACTTGGAATGATTGTCCTTCCCTCTCTTGTAACAATGTTGGTTAATCAATTTTATTCCAAATCGGTTGCAGAGAAGTGGAATAAAACTTTAGCTCCTTTTTCTAAATTAGGTTTAGCAGTGGTTGTTAGTATTAATAGTTCCGTAATTGCACCTTATATACGTCATATCGATAAAAAATTCATTCAAATTGCACTGACAATTTTTTCTATTGCTATATGCGGCTATTTTTTTGCTTGGATTCTTGGAATTTTGACGAAAAGAAGTAGGGACGAAGTGGTTGGTATGATCTATACCGGCGGTATGAGAAATATAAGTGCAGGTGCTGTTTTGGCAATAAGTTTTTTTCCCCATCCAGCAGCAGTACCCGTTGTAATCGGCATGTTATTCCAACACATACTTGCCGCGTTTTACGGACAATTAATAAAATTGGTTTATTTTAGGCCTAGTCTTAGCTCTTCTAGTAAAAATTTATAAACTAAGAGAAATTGTTATTGAATTGAAGAAGGCTAGCGCTAGATAACTGATTTTTGCTATGTTATGCCTTCCATCTTATTACGAGTGTATAATTAGGGTGACTAGATACTATGTAGCTACTCCAATAAGCTTGCCTGTTCACTCAAAAAATAAAAAAGAACCCTCACTGTAGTAGGTGAGAAGTAGGTAGTTACATAAGATGTGCTCGTTTTTTATAGCCTGGAGTTTGGCCTATTAAAGATGACCTAACGTCTAGTAGAACTTAATGAAACACAGTGGAAGGGTGGAAAATGGTATACCTCAGATCCTATAAATGGATAAAGGCAATTATATAAAAAAGAGAAGGTTTGCATAATTTACTGCAAATCAATTATAAACTCATCTTAATCATAGTTATCTTCTAAAAAGGAGGCGTGTTTATGTCAAAAGGAAAGGGAGTTAAAAAAACCATTGAAATGTTATGGGGCATTCCTATGTTTCCAGTACTCTTACTAGGGAATTTTGTATTCGGATTAGCCACGTCTTTTTTTGCACCCTATGCCTCATTGTTTGGTATTGACGAAGTCGGAATGAGCAATATGCAATTTGGCTTTTTCATGACCATTATTTCAGTGGGTGCTGTTGTTATTACCACCATTATTGGTAAAACCTCAGACCGCGTGTCCAGTCGAAAAAAATTGTTATTACTCACTACTTGTGCTGCCATTTTAGGGTACGCTGGATTTGCATTTATCCGTAACTTTTTTCTTCTTGCTTTTCTTGCTTTTTTTTTACTGGGAACAGCAGCCTCTACCGTACCTCAATTATGGGCATTTACAAGAGAAGCATTAAAAAAAAGCACAGTAGAAGAAAAAGAAACGCCTTTTATAATGAATGTTTTTCGTGCGTTTTTTGCTCTTTCTTGGACGGTGGGTCCAGCAGTGGCAGGTTGGGTATTGTATGCGATTGGATTTAAGGGACTCTTTCTATGCGTATCAGGCGGATATCTACTAGCAGCGATTACGTTAGCCTTTTTATTAAAGGATATCAAAATTGAAGTGGAAGCCAAGCCAGCCCCGGTGGTTCTGCGTAAATTCATTGTCCAATCTCATATTTTAAAGAACATTGTCGCAATGACATGTATGGCTATGGCTGCTTCTATGGCTAATTTAAACATGTCGCAATTTATTACGAAAATACTTAACGGGACAGAAAAGCAGGTAGGATTAGTAGTGAGCGTACCGCCAGTATTTGAGGTTCCATTTATGATTGCAGTAGGAATATTAGCTACAAAAATCGGTAGTCGGTTGTTGATACGATTGGGATTTGGTATTTCAGTTTTTTATTATGGACTTCTATTTTCAGTCACAGAACCGTGGCAAATTTATCCGATTCAAATATTAAGTGCTGCACAGGTCTCCATAACAGCAGGCATTGCTGTGTCGTACTTTCAGGACTTTATTCCAGATGAACCTGGGACGGCAACGGCACTATATATGAACACGACACAAGTAGGAAATGTGCTTGGCTTCCTGGGATTCGGGTTCTTTTCAAGTTTGATTGGATACCATAACTTATATTTGTTATGTACAGCACTTGTTATTGTCGGATTAACTATTTTGTTAAGTGAAAGAGGACGGAAGAAACTAAATTTAGATACTGTATAGCTACTTCAGTGAGCTTGCTTGTCCACTTGAAAACATACATACCCCACCCGGGATCATTAATTTTAAGAACGTTAAACTGTGTCTGTGCAGTATAAGACACAGTTAATCTTCTTATTCCTTGAATATAACGATTTTATATTTTAGAATTTTTTTGTGAGAACTACTTGCAGAGATGCTTTCAATCAAAAAATAACATAATTTGAAGTATAAAGGGTGACGTTCGTTGAAAGAGCAAGAATTGCACACAGTAACTCAACAACTTAACGATCTATTTGATAATTAAAAAAATGGCAAGATTACTGAAGAGTAATACAAAGAATTATCTGATGAACTGTATCGAAAACAGACAAGGTTACGATATGAACTTGAACATGAGAAAGAATTACATTATAAAGAGTTAAAAAGCTGTTAAACAAACAATTTGAAAAAAGCAGTTTCGAAAAGATACTGCTTTTTTTATTGATATTTATTGGTATCGAAGTTTTTCCACTTCTTCTATTGTAAGATCTGTCAGTTTACTTATCATTTTACTGTCTATACCTTCTTGGATCATGCCTAAAGCTACCTTCTGAATCCCTTTTTTTTCTCCTCGCTCTTCACCCAATTTTTCTGCTCTTTTCAAAGCAGATTTTTCATCCAAAAGAGCTTTTCTTCTTGCCTCATAGGCGAGTAATACTTCTGGATCTTGGCTCACACGTTCCCACTCATCTATCGCTTTCTTTAACACTTGATCTTCTTGCATCGCAATCTCCTCCAATACTTGAGTGATTTCTTCATCTTCGGATGCTTCAAGTAATAACAACCATCGCACAAGTTGATCTTCTCGTGGATCGACTTCTTTATTTCGCCATTTAATTAATAGCTTAGGTAGCTCCATAAAATGAATTTCCAGCATATCTGTTAAAAGCAATTTTTGTTCTCGCTCATATAACTGAAAGGCAGAATGATAATGATGCATATGTGATAAATAACGGAAGTTCACAATGTTAATGGTAATGGTTTTACAAAGCTCTCCATAGTCCATGCCTTCTTTCATTTGACTACTATACATTTTGGACCAGTAATAGAGCGTTCGTTTTTCCATGTCATGTTTATTATTAAGCTGAATTTCAATATTGACACGACTTCCATCTTCTAGCTGCGCGTGTACATCCAAAATAGAACGTTTATCTTCTTGATTTTCTTTATTAAAATGAGGATCTAATAATTGAACCGTTTGAATTTTCTTCTCATCTGGAAAACGGAGTGCTGCGTTTAAAAAGGCAGCTAAAATAGATTCATTTCCATGTGTGCCAAATAGTGATTTAAACGCAAAGTCGACACGTAAATCTAATCGTTTTGTCATAATATCCTCCATCATCTCCATGTTTGTTATTAGTATACCATGGCTGTATGCATTCTTTCTATTTCTCGCTTTATAGCGTAATAAAGTGGCCATCAGGCATCTTTTGTCCTTCATTATTTATAAAGACAAAAAGTTTAAAAATAAAAGCTCTACAGTACTTCTGTTAAAAAAACTCATAAAAAATGACGCGAATCTCTTGTAGACAAAGCGATATAATTCATAAAAATAACTACAGTTTTAAGTGAATTGTAGCTTTATGGTTTTACTTACATTATAAAAGGCACTTGCTATATGCAAGTGCCTTTTGCTACGTTGATATTTCTAAACAGCTATTATAAAAATAGATGCTCTTAAAGAGGTGACGAGTTCATGTCGGAAAACAAAGTCATCTCTTATTATAGACCAAATTCCTTTATGCTGATACTAAAGTACAATAGTAAAAACACTATTTAGATCACCTTAAGTCCAACTATAACAAAATAGATAGCCTTCGAGATAAGTCAATGTTAATCACTAGAAACTTATAGAAAGGATTTTAGGGTTTATTTACCTTAAAAATGCTCTTTCTTTGCTCCTGTTTAACGCGTTTTAAGCGCAACTCTATTTTTTTATCTAACGTTTTATGTACGATTTTGATGATTGTACATATAAACAGTAAGATTACAGTTATAATTACAGATCGTGGTACGTGAAAGCAGAAGCAAAGTATGGCTACAAGTAGGGATATAGCACAAATAAAATTGATTATCCATTTTCTACTTCTATGAGCTTCAAGGTTTCTTTCAAGGAACTGCTTTTGTCCTTCTTCCCTTTTTATACCTTCTAAATTATTGTGTGTAAGATTCATCGTTGTTTCTCCCCAAGAAAAATAATTTTGTATAATCTACGTATTAGTTTGTTCCCAAGCTGGCGCCTTCTCGGAACAAATAACTCATAGTTTTTTCCTTTTTATTATAAATTAAACAAGATTAAAAGTTATAACTAATTTTTCACAAAATATCCAACTAGTGAACTTTCTGTTTATTAAACAAGAGTAATGTTAAATTTTATTCCTCTCTTTCAAGGCCATAGCATAGTTGGATAGCACCAAAAAAGAAAGCTTGTTACAATGGTTTATACTTACTTCCTTCATGTAGTCACTTTACACAAATCGAACATCAATAAGTTGGTTTAACTTCATTTTGTTCTTTAATTCAAACATTATCGCATTTGCTATTTGACCTCTTCGGAGTGATGATTGTAGATACCATGGTTGCCCATCAAATTTTTAAAATTGTAGACGCATTAGGTCTTCTTGGGGTAAAAACGATCTTAATTGGTATCCGTCCTGAAGTTGCTCAGACAATGATTCTACTAGGAATTGGTTTTAGCAAAATAATGATAAAAGCAAATCTAGAGCAAGCGCTTCTTGGTTTAAATTTAACTATAGATATTTTAGAATAAATGTTTTTATCCAATTTGAATGAATAAAATGTGAATGAATTCCATATACATCTTTAGTTGGCGCAATCACCGTTAGTGGTAAATATATATTCATTCTTTCTGTAATAATTAGTTTTTTATGTTTATTTTTCAACTCAAAGGGTAAAGTAATACATTGGATTGGAATTCTAGAAGAAACATGTCTTTATTTGTTAAAGATTTGTTTTCTTCTTCCATCAGAAAAAAATAACTTAATAACCATAATTTATATATATATGAATATTATAGGAGAGTCCTTAAATGATACTTATTAAAAATCAGGAAGAAGTAATTCGAGAAGCAAAACATCAATTACATACCACTATGGATGACTATCAAACAAAAATTATCTCTATTTTTGATAAGCAGCATATACCTATGAGTAAACGGATTGATTTAATGATTCTTCTGTCGGACATAAAAGAGCAGGCTGTATTGATTGGAAAACAGGCTGCAATTAGAGGGAAATCAGAATACGAAGGAAAAAATCAATTAATTACAGAAGTTGTAGATGAAGTTCCCTTCCAATACAGTGAAAAAACGGTAACTGATTTAGAAAATAATATACAAATTATCAAAAAGAAGATTGAAGATATGGCAAGAGAGTGCGAATTAGATTCGGAACTAGTTAACCTAAAAGCCCTTTTACTTAATTTAAAGGTAACTAGTTATATAAATGGGCATTATGAAATGTATGTAAAAGATAATACCTTATCCAGCAAAAGATCCTAGTATGCTGAGATCGTTTTTTTCTGCTTTTACACTATATATTGTATACATTTTTCGTTATCATACTACCTCTTATAGGGAGTAATAAAGCTCGTAAAAATGAAAAAATATAAGTATCATAATAGAGTTGACCCTTGTGGGAGTGAGGTAACTTAGAACTGTTAAAACCACGGTGAAAAAGATGTAAATAAAATATATGTTTAAAGGGTAGAGATAAAAAGTGCCTTATTAAAATTATATTTTTAAGGAGGTATTTACAATTGAGTAGTACATCTAGATTCAAAATGCAGATTTACAGTCCTCAATGGGGGGATAAGGACCTTTATCATTTTAAAAAAACAAAAAGAGGATGGGAATTTGAAAACTATAGATGTAAAGGTGAAGTAGATAAAGGGGGTAATCCATTATTTTACAAGGCCCTTGTTACTGAATCTCTTTCGTATCCTAATCACTTAGAGGAATATCTCTCCATCGTTTGGGAAAAAGTTGAAGTTTTAAATAAAGAACAAATTCAAAATACTTTTGATGAAATATCTGAATGGGTATCAACTAGCAAAAATGATCCCAATTAATCCATTATAACTCTGAAAAACTGTGTACAGCCAAGGGAATATTAACGGTTAGATTTAAGTCGACATACTGGACACGTTAAACAGAGGGAAATACAAAAAAGATTTCGATTTAACACTTAATATATATAGTTTTAAAGAAGCAATTGAAGAAAAAATATAGATAAGTAAAGAAAAAAGCCAGACTATTTAAAAACAGTCTGGCCTCCTAAGATAACATGTGCATTGAAATCAAAAGATATCTGGATTATAGCATATTCTAGGTGTCCGTAGAAGAATAGGTTGAGAATCTTCATATTTAGTTGAAAGTCCGAACTAATTAAAATAAAAAAAGGTGCTTTTCCTCAGGAAAAGCACCTTTTTTCGAAATTAAAGTATTGGTTAAATATATTATAACATATTTTGCTTTGAAAATGTAGGGAAACTTTTTCATAGATAAGGTGCAGTACGATTAATAGAGATTGAAACTAGCACGTATTCTGTTTTTTAGAATCGCCCTTCAAAGTAATTTTGACGTTTTCATCGATTTAAAATTTCAATGAGGTATATTTTAAATTTTATTTGAATGTATGTTTTGAACCATATAAAAAGGGGTAAAGTAACTTAATTTTATTTCAGATAATTTTCAAATAAGAAAAATGGTTAATATGTTGAACAAACTGTAATAATGAATCTGGAGGGAAGGTATGTCAATTAATAAAGAAGTTTTCTATCGCGGTAAACGATTTAAGATTATTCATATTTATAGTTCTGGTTATTGTGAGCTTAGAAAAGTTAGCGATCCTTTTAAAGTAGAACTAGCTTTATTAAATGATATCCTACTAACAGGATAATGATTACTGCATACTCGTATTTAACTAACTAAACCGAATTAATTTGATTTTTGTTATTAAATAAACATATTAATCATTTTTTTGATAAAAATAGAAGCCAAATTCTTTATATATAAAGAATTTGGCTTCTATTAATGTTGATTATATGAACTAAAAGTGTATATCATGTACAGCGTAAAAATAGAAAAATTTAATTTTACAAACAATTAGTCATTATTACGTTTGTTGTTGGATTTGCCACCCTTTTCACCGATTTCCTGATAGAATTCTTTGTCATGGTTTTTAGCTGTAGCTTCTCCGCCTTTTTCGCCGATCTCTTGATAAAATTCCTTATCATGATTTTTAGCTGTAGCTTTGCCACCCATTCTTCCAGCTTCTTCACGGCTCATTTTGTCATTATTTTTATTAGTTGTCATTTTACATTCCTCCTAATAATTTTTAATATGTTTTTTATCTTCCACGTTAAAAAGGAGCTAAACTATTTATCTTTATTTTCCTAATAATTGAGAATCATTTCCCTTTTTTTATTTTGTAACTCCTTTTTTTGAAAAATCCTACTTATATTTGCTGATATGCTTTCTTTTAATATCAGGGCACCTATAAATTACATTATGCTAACTAAAAACATATAATTTTTCGAATAGACTACTTCATTAATGTCTACAGCTTTTGTGTTTTCTTGTGATTTTTTGATATGTTTTGTAGAAAACGTTTTCATTCTGTCTTATATTGCTCATAATATTTTTTGTTGGCTCTATCTTTTTATTATAGACCTACTAAATTTCCTAGAGATGAAAAATTCCGATGAGGTGAGAAGAAGCTATGTTAATAGTAGTCAATCCAGTAGGTCAAATAAAAGACTTACAAAAGTGTATTATGAAAAAAAGGAAAGAATTAATTGATCTAGGTAGTAATTATGGACTTTTAGATGAAAAAACAATTAACTGTAGTCAAGATTTGGACAAACTTATAAATTTGCATATGAAATCTTATTCTAGTTCAACTAACATGTTTTTAGATAATGGAGGGGATTTATCTAGAATGAGACAGTCGTATGGTAATTATAAAGGTAGTGATTTCAAATATGGGGTAAAAGCCGCGGAGCTTGCAAGAAGTAATATTCGTTTTTGTTCTGCCCAATTGATTGCTCATTCAAATCTAGCAACATTTGGAGTATGTACTGCTTTAGTTCTCGTTGGTAATGGAACTAAAGCATGTTCTGTTGCTCTTCGAAATTTACGAGAGTTAACAACTCATTCGTGAAAATCTATCTTTTCTAACGCTTTAAACTAAATTTATAAGTACTTAAAAAACATCAAATTAGAAAAAGTTGATGTTTTTTTAAGCACTTTAAGCTCAGAAAGTGATACTAATTTAACTTTTCCTAATGAATCTTGGTCCTTAATTTCACCAGCACCATTGTTATATAACCTCAAAACAGTATAATTTTTTCTTTAAATATGACATTACAATCAATCTTCACTAATTATCTTGAGAGCGTAAGGTTTTCTAAATAATCTTTTAAGGATACTAATTCATCAGTGTTTTATTTATTTTGGGAAAACAGGGAATCTTTGAAGACTCGTCGTATTAATATTGATAAAGAGGTGGTTGAATTGAAACAATTAATTATTAATAATGTTGAATTTAACGTTGAAAATTTTGAAGAAAAAACAATTACACATTCCACTACAGGCGAGCAGCTAAAAAAGATTGGCTTTGCATTCTCGGTTACAGGAAAAAAAGATTATAATTTATATGATTTATTTTTCGAAAGTCCCAATTTTGAACTTACTATTGTTGATACAAATGAGAAACTTAAAATAAAAAATATTTCACACAGTACTTTTTATCAAGCAGCAGAGATATCAGATGACACAAAAGTCGTATTTAGAATTAAGTTACAACAAGAACCAGCCAAAGAAAAAGAACTTACAAAAGATCAGAAGTTGATGGTTAATGTCGTAAATGAGGCTGTTTTATCTAGAGTAAGATTTAAAGCGTTAGAAGAAATACTAGAAGAAAAAGGGTTAATCAAAGGTGATGAATTATTTGATAAGATTGAAAAAGTAGCTAAAAGAGACTTTGACACGTTAAAGAAAGAACTACTTTATGGTAAAGAAGAAATAAATCCATAAAAGCACCCCTATTGGATCAAGGTGCCTATTTAATTTTCCATAAAGATACTTTTTTGTATATTACCTCTAACAAAATCCATTATGTTAAACTATTCTTGCAGGTCAAATGGTTGCTTCTACTTTAATTGACCATTTTGGATTAATAGGAGTGCAAATGCATTCTTTAAGTATTCCTAGAGTGATAGGGATACTTTTAATCATTTTTGGAGTTATCATCATCCGAAAATTTTAAAATGTATTAATAGAAGAAAATAGTTTTGAAATCGACTATAAACCTAACGTAATAAAATATAAAAAATAACTAATGCTTACCTAAACAAGCACTAACTATTTCTTATTTTAGTTAGTGCTTGTTTTGAATAAGTTTTTATTATGATTACGCGTATACTCCATATATTTTTGATGCGTTTCTTCCTCTTATTCTCCCAAAAACGTTCGTGAAATTGTATGATTTTAAAAAGGCGTTCGTAATTAAATTTTAAACTTAAACGAACGGTTAAAATGATAGATTTTATATTCAAAACAAAAGTCCGTAAAGGTATACTTTTACGGTCAAAATATTTAAATCTATTATAAGATGTTAAAATTATCGTTAACAAAAAAGAAAGCTACCCCATCGTTGCAAGGCGGATAGCTTTTAGGGAATTTATAAGCTTCAATTTATAAAAAAGTCTGAATAATTGTACGACAAATCTATAAATAAGGCGATATAGGACAACCTTATACATGCGTATAAAAGGCTGCATAATTCATAATAGAGATCCCTTTGAAATTCCTTGAGGCGCACAAAAGATTTTTTTCTACTTGGTTTCTTTAAAATACATAATGTAAACTTAGATAAAGTAGGCTAAGACATTTATATTTACATATTCAATAAAAATTGTGTAAGATAAATATCATTTTCTGCTTAAAAGTTGTACCATGCAGTATCCTGAGAAGGGGTTATATATATTATGAAAAATCCAAAAGTAAGTGTAAAAGTAGATACTAATGAATTTATATGGGATAAAAATGAAGGTTTATTTACCTTCGATGGGGCTCCTGCCTTATTATTTTGGGACTCCGCGATTGAACTCTTTTTTAAAACTATTGAAGAGGTTTCAGGAAGCGACGTGTCTATAACTGTTTTTGAAGCTACAGGATTTCGTATGGGTCACTTAGTGAGTAATTACTATCAAGATCGCTTTGATATTCTAGAAGTAATTGAACAATACAAGGATATCTATAGAAATGCAGGCTGGGGAAATGTCGAGATTGTTTCCTTTTCTTTAGAGGAGAAAAAGGTGATTATTCGATTAAAGAATAGTTGGGAACATCGAATATTCCAACTGATGGATAGAGAACAATCTGGGGTATTACTACCAAGCCATTGGGCTGGGGTATTTAGTGGGCTTTTAAAAGAGAACATGTGGTATAAAATCAAAAAAAATCAATTAATGGGTCATGACTATGAGGAGATTGAAATTACAGTTTCCTCTACTACTCCCTCTTCAAATATACATAAGTTAGCGAGAGAGAAAGAACAACAACGTATATGTGAACTTGAAAGCAAAGTCGAAGAACGGACTGCACAATTAACTTCCCTCGTGAAAGACCTATCATCACCTGTGATTCCTGTACTAGATGGTATCCTTGTTATTCCGTTGATAGGTCGGTTTACGGAAGAACGCTTTGAGGAATTAATTGAAAAAGCGTTACATGAATTTTCTAGAAGACAGGCTAGCCATTTATTAATTGATTTGACAGGGATGAATCAATTTGATGAATTTACTATTCATGGATTAGAACGATTGATACAGGCGATTGGTTTACTCGGGGGAGAATGTACTCTTGTAGGAGTATCGCCATCCCTTAGTATTCAATTTATTAAATCAGAAATAAGTCTGAATACCTTAACCTCATTTTCTACATTGCAACACGGTGTCCAATACGCACTTGAACAAAGTGGCTTAGAAATAGTTAAAAAGAAAAAAAGAAATACTCTTTGACTATTTTTATAGGGCCAAGCATATGTATAAAAGGTGCACTTTTTATACATCGTAGCTTCAATCACCTCAAGAGGAAAAGCTTTCATATCAAGGATGTATAAAAAGCTGCATAAAACAGAAACACACTCTTGTTGGAACCCTTACTGCCAGAAGGGTTCTTTCGCTTGCTTGGTTCCGTTAAGAGACATTATGTCAACTACCTTTGTATATCGTATACAGCGTAAAAACAGAAAAAAACTACCGGCTCATCAGGACCGGTAGCTTTTTCTGTGACATAATTAGAAGATAGTTTTGATGCTTTTCCACATCATGAGTAGTTTGCTCAAAATATTGGATGTTATTCATAATGGATAATTCACTTAAAATGGGATAATGAATATCATGCAATTTGTAAGTTAATATAGCATTTCCACTTTTACTTTCCCTTTTATAATTAGCAAAGATTTTCTGAACTAAATTAGCTAATATATACTAATTTCTTATTCGAAAAAAGGGCGCTTTCCTGTAATAAGGAAAGGGCTTTATTCAATTTTAGAGCCATTTAATTGAATAAAATTTCTGGATAAATAGGATAATAAATAAAAATTGTATCTTGTGAGGGTTCTTATGATTAATAAAAGAAAGGCTTTATCATTTAGTACACTAGTTATTCCCTGGTTAACTACTCCATTGATAGGGGAAAATTCTTTTGTTCGTTTTCTTCCAGTCGCAACTTTTATTGGTTATATCTTTAGTCTTTTAGGCGAAATAGCTGATAGACGTAAGTGGTGGAAAGTAAAAAATGCTTTATTTCCAAATTATCGTTTAGATTTCTCTTACCTTTTAGGCTTATTTTTTATAACAACTATTTGGGTGTTTAAATTAACATACGGTAGCTTTATAAAGTACTTAACATTAAATATAGTTCTCGATTATCTTCTTTCATTCCCTATCGCAAAGTTTTTCAAAAAGGTAGGGGTTTTTGAGTTTAAGAAAATGAGACCTAAACATTTTTTCATTTTGTCGGTTTCAACTGCAATTATTATCTACCTTTATCAATCCTTAGTGGAACGAGTTATCTTTAAAGAAGTAAATCAAAATAAGTAAGATATTACATAGATTTTGAATAGGAATCACAAAAATGATCAAATTTCTTTATAAAAAGAATGATTCAATTGAATATATTAAAAGCGCATTTTAATCAACCTATTTTTCAAAACACGCTCTTTCTTTTGTACTTTCATAAAGGTTCATTTTATTAACTAAAAATCCAGATGTTCTATCATTTGATTATACTATGTATATTGAACAAACCTTAATATTAACAAAATAAAAAGCTGCCTCGGAGCGTTAGGAGAGGCAGCTTTTTATAAAACTAAATATGAACAGTTTCCTCTAATTGATATTTTAGGTTGTCACTATATCATTTGCAGAAAACTGCCTTTTTTATGCCTTTTAGGAATGGATTTAATCTTATTCAAGGTTTTTTTATCGTTTTATACATTGAAATGAGTGTATTTTGAAATTTATAACGTCCGGTAAACTTCATTATGTTAACGAGAATTGGGCATGAGATCCATCTTTTTCGGGAGATAAAAAAGAATAATTTAGGAAAATAAATCAAATACTTAAGCTAAATACATATACTTAGGAGGCATCGATGGTTAAACATAATGTAAGGTTATCAAGCCCCGAAATTGGCGGTTTATGGGGAGTTTATATTCAAGAAACCATGTCTGTTTGCTTGTTAAACTATTTTCTTCATCACCTAAAAGATAATGAAATAGAGCCTATTTTACAAAAATCTTTGTATATCTCTCATACACATATAAACCAAATCAAAAATATTTTTTCTGAGGAGAATATCCCTTTACCTGATGGATTTACAGATAAAGATATTAATTTATCAGCTCCTCCCCTTTTTTATGATCTTTTTGCCCTGAGCTTTGTCTACTCCATGAGCCGTATGGGAATGGTTAACTTGGGATTTGCTACTTCTACAGTTGCTCGAGCAGATGTTCTTGCTTTTTTCACAAACGCATTGAATGAGGCTACAGAACTCTATGCAGAATCCACTACTTTAATGTTATCTAAAGGCATTTATGATAGACCTCCCATGATTACCTATCCTGAGAAGGTCGAATACGTAAAAAAACAATCTTATATAGTAGCAGCCGTAGGGAAAAAAAGACCTTTAAATGCTATCGAGCTTACTGAAATGTTCTTTAATATTGAGCGTAACTATTTTTCTATTTTACTCTGTATAGGTCTATTACAAGTGGTTAAGGATAAAGAAATCAAAAATTATATAAAAAATGGGATGGAAATATCAGAAAAACAGATTAATTTCTTTAATGATCTTTTAAAAAAAGAAGATCTTCTCGGTACAGTTCCTGTTAGCATGGAAGTGACGAATTCAACCGATTCCCCTTTTTCTGAGAAGCTAATTGTTGCACTCTTTCATTTTTTAAATTCTATTGACGTCACACTTATTGGACATGCTTTGTCTCTATCTATGAGGTTGGATTTAGCTACTTACTATAGTAAATTGATTGGAGAAATATTAATTTATGCTGAAAAGGGATTCAATATTATGGTAGAACGACAATGGTTAGAGCAACCACCTCAAGCACCAAATAGAAAGGAATTAAAGAGGTCATAACATAACTTACTAAGAGCAAATAATGATCCTAAAATCTGTTATTTGATGACCGTTCAGAAAAATGCCATTTATAAACTGAAAAGCCCTTGATAAAAGGGCTTTTCAGCATGATACTGCGGGTAATTTTGATTATGGTAACTAAAAATGAATATGGGATACACTCTAAAAAGAGAAAAAGAATGCTCCTTACCAGTCAAAAGAGGCAGCCTTTTTCTATACAGTGATTGAAATGTTGTGTTGACGCTTTGTTGCATCTTGAATAGTTTACCCCCGGCAGTAAAAAATATGTACATACATAAAAAATGAAGTATATTTTAAATTTTATTTGAATGTATGTTTTGAAACATATAAAAAAGGGAACAGTAACTTAATTTTATTCCAGATAAATTTTAAATAAGAAAAATGGTTAATATGTTGAACAAACTGTAATAATGAATCTGGAGGGAAGGTATGTCAATTAATAAAGAAGTTTTATATCACGGTAAACGATTTAAGATTATTCATATTTATCGTTCTGGTTATTGTGAGCTTAGAAAAGTTAACGATCCTTTTAAAGTAGAACTAGCTTTATTAAATGATATCCTACTAACAGGATAATACTTACTGCATATTCTTATTTAACTAACCAAACCGCATTAATTTGATTTTTGTTATTAAATAAACATATTAATCATTTTTTGATAAAAATAGAAGCCAAATTCTTTATATATAAAGAATTTGGCTTCTATTAATGTTAATTATGTGAACTAAAAATGCATATGCTATACCGCGTAAAAACAGAAAAGTTCAATTTTACAAACAATTAGTCATCAGTACGTTTATTGTTGGATTTGCCACCCTTTTCACCAATCTCTTGGTAAAATTCCTTGTCATGATTATTAGCTGTAGCTTTGCCACCCATTCTTCCAGCTTCTTCACGGCTCATTTTGTCATTATTTTTATTAGTTGTCATTTTACATTCCTCCTAATAATTTTTGATATATATTTTGTCTTCCACGCTAAAAAAGAGCTAAACTATTTATTTTTATTTTCCTAATAATTGAGAATCATTTCCCTTTTTTTCATTTTGTAACTCCTCTTTTTTGAAAAAATCTTACTTATATTTGTTGATATGCTTTCTTTCAATGTGAGAGTACCTATAAAAATCCATTATGTTAACAAGATTTCAAATAAAAACCAAAGGATTTTTACTTTTTAGAATAGAATAGTTTCTTATAGAGTCATAAAGGGGCTGATTTCGTGTCTAAACAAATGAAAGACATAAATGAAATAAAACTTTTAGATTCTGAAATTTATTTATGTAATCAGATTAAAGACTTGTTGAAAAAGAGAGATCAAAGAAATCGATATTCTAAACGACATTATACAGAACATGAGGTCTTACAAATTGCTTTAAATAGATTAATGAGTGAATTAATTTCTAGACAGTAGAACATCAATATTACTTAAAATGTTACATATCGAATGTACGTAAGTTAAGAAAAGAGAAGGTCAACCATGTGACCTTCTCTTTAAGTTTATAGATTCTTCAAAGAGACATTACGTTAGCTAAAAATGTATAGAGTATATAGTCTAAATAGAGAAAAACTACAGGTGCGTTCAATAGATTCTTCTGTTCATTAGTTGTTTTTTGTTTCGAATCAGGCAGGTTAGAATTTGGTTTAAGAAACCTTGCAGAAAACAGTAATATCAGTTTTTAAAGGCTTAAGATAATAGATATGCTAGAAAAAGGTTATGCTAAGAAAAAAGCCTGAGGAGATTATGTATGGAAACCATTAAACCCATCAAAATAGGATCTAAAGAATCATACCCTCATGAGAAACTGACATCTGCAGAAGTGGGAAAACTTTGGGCCACTTATATGGGAAATAGTATGTCTACGCGTATTCTTAGTTACTTTCTCCAACATGTTGAAGACCAAGAGATCAAAACATTGCTGGAACATGCGTTAAACTTGAGTGAGGAATTTCAACGTACAATAAAAGAAATATTCGTCAAAGAAAAAATTCCCGTTCCCCATGGTTTTACGGAAGAAGACGTGAACCTTGGAGCTCCTAGATTATTTGAAGATGAGTTCTATGTACATTATTTAAAGTATGTTGGAAAGGCAGGAATGAGCATCTATAATGTGGCGGTGCCTTTAATGTATAGAGAAGATGTACGGAATTTTTATCTTCATTGTATGAATTCTACTATGGAACTAATGGAACAGATCAAGACGATTTTAATGAATAAAGGATTCATTATTAAACCACCGATCATTCCTATAGCAGAAAATGTGAAGATAGCTAGTCCTGGTTATCTGAAAGGCTTCATGGGAGATGTTCGTCCTTTACACGCTTTAGAAATTGCCCATTTATACGACAATATTGAGAGTAACGTAACAAGTAAGACATTAATTATGGCATTTGGTCAAGTCGCAAAAATGGATAAGGTTCGAGAAGTATTTAAAAAAGGGGAAGAAATCACTCTTAGATCCGTGGATCATTACATGGAGAAGCTGCGGGATGATAACCTACCTGCTCCTTCATTACTTAGTCATTTAGTCACAACCTCCACCTTTTCGCCCTTTTCTGATAAATTAATGTTATTTCACAAGGTAGATATGTTTTCAATGAAAATACGAGCATTTGGAAATTCAGTAGCTGTCAATGGAAGACATGATCTAGTCGCACTATATGGTAAGTCCCTAGCAGACATATTTATGTTTGTGGAGGAGGCATCTAAGCTTATGATGGAAAATGGATGGATGGAAGTACCGCCAGAAGCTACGAATCGAGAAGATTTAGCTTCAAATTAGTATACTTAATAAAGAGGAAAAAATAACAAAAAAGCCCTTAATAAAAGGGCTTTTTTCTTTAAGTTGAATTAATAATAGTCGTTAAATGATGCTCTATTGCATCTTGAGTAGTTTACTCATAAATAAAGAATTTTATTTGTTATGGAGCAAGTTTCTCTTTATAACTCCTATGTAAATAGGAAGAATAATACTGAATACAATCAAATAGGCAATTATAGAGAAAATAAAAAAGCTCCAATTTTTCATTTTTAAATACCCTGTTTGTATCATTAGCCATTCAATTAGAGTTGATATTAAGGTGAAAAGAAGAACAAGGATCCATTTGTTGGTTTTTTTGAAGTAGTTTAGATAGATAACAGAAAGTGATGTAGGAATAAAATTATAACTCACAAATTCACCAAGTCCCGTAATTTTAGGGTTACCTAGATCCACCCAGTCTAACATTCTCCCCACTACCGTATCAGAATTCCAAGCTACATAACCTACAACTCCAAAAGTAATATAAAATTCTAACCAGTTAATTTTTCTTTTAGGCATGAAAAGGGCAAATAATAATAATAGAAAAGCTACAGAGATGGGAAACCAAATTCCTCTTGCAGATAAATCTAAATTTTTGATGATTGAGTGCATAATTAGATACCTCTTTTTTTGAAGATATATTTATTTTCTCCTAATTATCAAAATTCATTTAAATAATTAAATTTTAGGATTTTATCTGCTGCCTATAATTGTGAATATGTTAATGTAGTGTAGTGTTTCTCCTCAAAAACGGAAATCCATTTTTGAGGGAATCACTCTTTTTATGTGGAAAA
>NZ_JAWRXD010000877.1:0-263 GCF_046535215.1 Priestia sp. SIMBA_032
TTAACGAAATAACAGGAAAAGCATTGAAGTTTACCCGTGAAACTTTAGGATCTTTAACACCTTCTGGGAGTTTTACATTCGTGAGAGCTTCTTTAATTTCTGTTTCTGCTTTTTCCATATTTTTATCAAAATCGTATTCTACTTGAATAGAAGATGCGTTTTGAAAAGATGATGAGCTCACAACGTTAACACCGCTTAAATTTTGTAGTTGTTCTTCCATCGGCTTTGAAACTTTATCAGCTACTTCTTCTGGTGTAGCACCA
>NZ_JAWRXD010000878.1:0-263 GCF_046535215.1 Priestia sp. SIMBA_032
GGGCAGGGTAGTCCAACCGAAGTATCAGGATCCGAAGACGGGCGCCACGTGGTCTGGTCAGGGCCGTCCGCCGGCCTGGATCAGTGAAGCCAAAAACCGCGACGACTTTCTTATCGATCGCTCCCAGGCTTCCCACGCGGTCGACAGTAAGGCGGCCGTGAAGAAGTCTGCTGCCAGCAAGACGGCCGTGAAAGCGCCTACTAAAAGAGCGGCCGCAAAGCCCGCCGCAAAGAAGAGCGAGGGCGGTGCGCCGGCACGAAAGG
>NZ_JAWRXD010000879.1:0-263 GCF_046535215.1 Priestia sp. SIMBA_032
ATACGCTAAGTTTTTTAGAACTAACTTCAATAAAAAAATCCTGTTCTTGATTTCTCTTGAACAGGATTTTTCTTTTAATTTATTTTAAAATTCTATTTATCCAGAATATCACTTATGGCTTTGATAAAATCTGAAATACCTAAAATATTTGTATCCAAAGCCTTGCTACCGTTTCCGTAAGGTTCGTATTTTTTAATATTAGAACCTGAAAACAAACCTAAAGTTGGTGCTTTAGACGCACTTGCCAAATGCATAATTCCGCT
>NZ_JAWRXD010000880.1:0-263 GCF_046535215.1 Priestia sp. SIMBA_032
GGGCATCCGACTTTAGCAAGTTCGCCTTTTGTGCAAAGGTTAAGCGGGCTTCATCGAGATCGCCGAGAGCAGGATTTGCGTGTTGAAGGTACTCCGTGAGGTAGTGCTCGAGATATAGATGCGCGCGAAGAATGCGTCCAATACTGTCAGTGTCTTGATTCCAGCGTTCCTTCATCGCGTCGTAATCCGCTTCCATTGCAGCGAACGCTTTCTCACGACCGCCCATAAGTTCAAGGGCGCGCGTGGCAATGAACTCGATCTCG
>NZ_JAWRXD010000881.1:0-263 GCF_046535215.1 Priestia sp. SIMBA_032
GCGTTCGACATGACCGGCGGCGTGCGCTTCGGCGGCACGCTGACGATCGAGGACGCCTTCGCCGCCGGCTTCGACCACATCGCCCTGTGTGCGGGCGCCGGCCGGCCGACCTTCATCCCGATGCCCAACGCGCTCGCCCGCGGCGTGCGCATGGCATCGGACTTCCTGATGGCGCTGCAGCTCACCGGCGCGGCGAAGTCGGACTCGGTCGCCAATCTGGAGGTGCGCCTGCCGATCGTGGTCATCGGCGGCGGGCTGACGGC
>NZ_JAWRXD010000882.1:0-263 GCF_046535215.1 Priestia sp. SIMBA_032
GTTATAAAAAATTTAAAACTAAAGCCTTTTCTCAAATATAATCCCAGTGTTTTTGCTATCAATGAATTGTTATTTTATATCGATTACGAATCAAAAAAGGTTAAAAAGATAGAAGAGGGAGAAATTACCGGGATTTACAACTTACCGCTCCTTACAGATAGTAAAAGTAAAATATTTTGGAGCAGGACTAACGGCCAGGTTTTTATTTTAAATAATAACATTATTTATACATGTTCTTACAGCAAGGTCCAACTCAATACAGC
>NZ_JAWRXD010000125.1:0-482 GCF_046535215.1 Priestia sp. SIMBA_032
CTGGCTCCAAATTGGAAGATACACAGTAATACTAATAATCATTGCGCCAGCAATAAGAGTTAATATATTTATCGTAGATAATGTACGGTTAGAGAAAAGTGCTAGCGGAATTAATGGTTCCGGAGATTTTTTCTCGATGAATAAGAAAATAATAAATGAAACGACGGCGAAGATTAATAGGCCGATAATTGTTATGTCTCCCCAGTTTTGCTTACTGCTACCTGTTAATAATGCATATAGTAGAGCGATTGTACTTAATGGAAAAACTGTTGCACCAAGATAATCGATATGATGTTTAGCAGGTTTAATAGATTCTTTGTAGTAAATTACAATCATTAAGCAAGCGATAATTCCGAATGGAACGTTTAAGAAGAAGATATAACGCCAAGAAAGGGAATCAACTAAAAATCCACCTACTAACGGTCCGATAACACCGGATACACCCCAAACGGCACTCATCCAACCTTGTGCTTTCGCGCGGT
>NZ_JAWRXD010000883.1:0-263 GCF_046535215.1 Priestia sp. SIMBA_032
ATCCGATTCATTTTCGATATCCTCAACGTATTCAAATAGACCTGACCGATTCCTCAAGCATTGAGCTATTAATGAACCGGTTGACGACAAGCATAAACAGCCGCCACTAGCGGATCGATCTTGAAACGATGAAAAGATATTCATGTACGCGGAAATCTTAAACGGTTGCGGTCGATGTAGCGCATTCGTATCACGAGAATGAACGAAGTTTTATTTAATCAACTGTATTCGTCATTCTTCGGTAAACGGGTATCACCTATAGT
>NZ_JAWRXD010000884.1:0-263 GCF_046535215.1 Priestia sp. SIMBA_032
CTTGGTCAGCCCCCGCAGTCCCCACTTCGATGAACCGTACAGAGCCCGGCCGGCCACCCCGCTGAACGCCGACCCGGAACCCACGTTGACTATGGAGCCGCTGCCGGCGCGTTGCATGGGTTCCAGAACCGCACGCATGCCCAGGTACGGCCCCACCAAGTTCACCGCGAGGACGCGGTCGAACTCTTCGCGGGTGCTGTCTTCGATGAGCCGGTGGTGCACGATGGCAGCGTTTTGGACCAGAATGGTCGGATCGCCGAATG
>NZ_JAWRXD010000885.1:0-263 GCF_046535215.1 Priestia sp. SIMBA_032
CTCGATGAATAATGCCTTCACTATGAAACACCGATACAATTTCTAATATTTTATATAAAATCTCAAAAACTTCACGTTCTGTATATACATACCCATCTATGAAAATATAATCTTCAAAATTTTTACCAGGCATGTACTCCATTACAAAGAAGCTCTTTTTCTCCCATATGAAATGATCATATAGACTAGGAATTGCATGATGATTCAATGTTTGTAAAATCATTTTCTCTTGTTCAAATGATTTTCTACCAGACTCATATCTT
>NZ_JAWRXD010000886.1:0-263 GCF_046535215.1 Priestia sp. SIMBA_032
GAGTGTTTTTACTTGAAAATAAGCCAAATAACTCATGTGGAAAATGAAAGGAAATGATCGTATGTACAAATACACAATTTGCTTTATTAGAAAAAGCGATAAAATACTGCTATTAAATAGAAATAAAAAGCCGAATATGGGGATGTGGAATGGTGTTGGAGGAAAAATAGAAGAGAATGAAACGCCATACGAAGGAATAATTAGAGAAACGTTTGAGGAAACGGGCATAGAACTTTCAAGTGTAACGTATAAAGGGACTGTTG
>NZ_JAWRXD010000887.1:0-263 GCF_046535215.1 Priestia sp. SIMBA_032
GCCCGTTCTACGACCGTGTCTGCGCGTCCATACGCTCGATCGATCCCGACCACGTCATCTTCCTCGATGGCAATCGCCACGGCACGGCCTTCGACATGTTCTCCGAGCCGGCGGAAAATACTGTCTATACGTTGCACGACTACGCACTCGCGGGTTTCGCTGACTCCGGCAGGTATCCTGGGATGTCGCGCGGTGAGTACGTGGACCGCGACTTCATCTTACGGAAGTTCCTCGAGCGCGCTGAATATATGCGCCGCACGCAG
>NZ_JAWRXD010000888.1:0-263 GCF_046535215.1 Priestia sp. SIMBA_032
CTCCGCGGCGTGCAGCTGCCGCTCGCGATGCCTAGCATCATGGCCGGCGTCAACCAGGTCATCATGCTGTCGCTATCGATGGCCGTCGTCGCCGGCATGGCCGGTGCGAACGGGCTCGGCAAGGAAGTCATCTCCGCTATCTCGACCATCGACATTCCCTCGGGCGTGGAAGCCGGC
This sequence comes from Priestia sp. SIMBA_032, assembly GCF_046535215.1. Taxonomy (NCBI): domain Bacteria; kingdom Bacillati; phylum Bacillota; class Bacilli; order Caryophanales; family Bacillaceae; genus Priestia; species Priestia sp. SIMBA_032. The sequence goes on from NZ_JAWRXD010000888.1 coordinate 178, forward strand.
CTCGGCATCGTCTTCCTCGCCGTCTTCCTCGATCGCGTGACGGCGGCCCTGGGCAACCCCGCTGATTTCAAGGGATCCATCCTGGG
>NZ_JAWRXD010000889.1:0-263 GCF_046535215.1 Priestia sp. SIMBA_032
TGGTCGAACTTACTACTACAATCCAGATAAAAAAGAATTAGCTAATGTTACAAATGAACTTCGTACTCATCTTGGGCTACCTGCATATACAAAGTCTGACTCAGACTCTGATTCGAAAAAGACAAAAGAATCTAAGTCTGAAAATTCAAGTGAACGCGAATCAAGTAACAATGAAGTGAAAAATAAGAACAAAAATAGCAGTGAAGATACAGAAACATCGTCTAACGACAATGAATAGTAAAGAAGCAGTACTCTATGGAGGT
>NZ_JAWRXD010000890.1:0-263 GCF_046535215.1 Priestia sp. SIMBA_032
CGAAAACATTCCGGATAACTTCCCGGATCGAATAGGTGTAGGTGCGTAACGCCTGAGAGTCGTCGAATGAGCCAGCGAGGACGCCGGCCACGTGTCGCGCTTCTTCCTCGATTGCCGCGTACCACTCTTCCAGGCTAGCAGAACTCACGTCGATATTCGGGCGCGATATCCGGGTAATCGGAATATAGGTCGGCCCGCCCCGAGCTTCGCCCACACGGTTTCCCTCATCCATGCCAATGAAATCGAAGAAACCCAGGTGCTTG
>NZ_JAWRXD010000891.1:0-263 GCF_046535215.1 Priestia sp. SIMBA_032
GTTTTCTCCCAAAGCAATGGACTGTGCTCCCTGCATAATCGTTTTCATACCGGAAGCGCATACTTTGTTGATAGTTGTGCAGGGCACCGTGTTGGGTATACCTGAAAAAATAGCAGCCTGTCTGGCCGGTGCCTGGCCTGTACCTGCCTGTACCACGTTGCCCATTAATACTTCTTCCACAAGTTTCGGTTTTAGACCTATTTTGTCCATGGCTCCCTTTATCGCCACAGCGCCCAATTTAGGTGCGGGAACGGTGGATAGGG
>NZ_JAWRXD010000892.1:0-263 GCF_046535215.1 Priestia sp. SIMBA_032
TTCGGGGCCGAATAGTCCTCAAGGGTGTTGGAATATGATCGGTCGATCAGGGCAATTCGGCGAAACGCTTGTATCCGGCGGCGGCGAGGGGTTAGCTTTGCCGGGTAGTCGACGGAACCCACGCGCCCTGTGTCTTCGGCAGCCGCGTGCAGCCGGCGGGCCGTCGCTGCCTCCTCCCAAGCCTGACGACCCGGATGTTCTCCGAGAGGAAAAACCATGACTGCACGTCGCATGTTTGTCGCCGTGGTGGCGAGTGTTCTGCT
>NZ_JAWRXD010000893.1:0-263 GCF_046535215.1 Priestia sp. SIMBA_032
GGTATACCTGGCCGAGTCGTTATTCAAAATGGAGTAAAAATCGGTCAAGAATTAAATCATTCTGACCTTCCAGACCCAATTTTTGATAAGTTAAAGGTCATGGAAGTAGAACTTGATAAATTGAAAAAACAACTTGAAGTAAAGGTAGAAAGGAAGGATAAAAATGACTATTCACATTTATAATACGTTAACACGTCAAAAGGAAGAGTTTACTCCATTAGAAGAAAATAAGGTAAAGATGTATGTGTGTGGACCTACAGTTT
>NZ_JAWRXD010000894.1:0-263 GCF_046535215.1 Priestia sp. SIMBA_032
GTTATTTTAACTTCTGAATTTGTTGATAAATATAAAAAGAATAAGCCAGATGAATTTAAAACGAAGTTAGATCCACGCATATATTTCTTACGTTTTAACCAAAAAAATGCAACATTTAAAAACCAAAAAGTACGTGAAGCGATTGATTTAGCATACGATAAAAAAGGAATTGCTGATGTCATTTTAAATGACGGTTCATTGCCAGCATATTTCTTAGTACCTGAAAAATTCACGACAGGTCCGGATGGAAAAGATTTCCGCTC
>NZ_JAWRXD010000895.1:0-263 GCF_046535215.1 Priestia sp. SIMBA_032
GTGCGGCCAGTCTCGATCCGGGACGGTTCGAGGATCGGCGACGGCGCCGGCAGTCCTGAGCGCGGGGTCGGCCCGGCAAGAAGGCTAGACAGGGTGATAGCTCACTGCGGTGACGCTCGGCGGCGCCTCCCGGCGGGCAAGGCTCAGCTGAGCCAGCGGGCAGCGTGTCACAACACAGGCCGCCTCGATATCGAGGTCGAACCCCTCGCGGCGGGTGTTTCAAACGCGTCGTCCGGTCTCATGGTCACCGCGCGGGTTCACTC
>NZ_JAWRXD010000896.1:0-263 GCF_046535215.1 Priestia sp. SIMBA_032
GGTGACATTGAACCGCGGCCTTTTTTAATAATCTCTTCGATATCTGCGGCGTCGTACTTACCGCCCACTTTTCTTAAATCAGGTCCAGTTGCCCCTGATAAATCTGTTGCGTGACATCCAGCACAACTTCTTTGGACAATTTGTTCTGCGCTGTCTGTGCTTGCAGACTGTTTCGAAGACTTACTCTCTTCTTTATTTCCGCATGCTCCTAAAGTAAAAACAACCGATGTCCCTAGCGCAATAGCCAACAATTTCTTTTTCAC
>NZ_JAWRXD010000897.1:0-262 GCF_046535215.1 Priestia sp. SIMBA_032
GTCCAGCTCTCGCAGCGCCGACACGGGAAACACCTGTCATATAGAGAAGCGTAGCCCCTAGTGACGCTACGATTGCCACGTAAAAAGTCGCGACCATAGAGCCGATGTTCCAGTTAGCGCGCTGCCCAGTCATGAACTCCCAGCCGAAAAACGGCAGCAGAGCAATGGATGCAATCAGCAACTGCGCCCCCAACAGTCCCACCCGGTTCAGGTCGGCAGGAATGGCCCGAAGCCAATGGGTGTATAGGGCAAAGCAGATCAT
>NZ_JAWRXD010000898.1:0-262 GCF_046535215.1 Priestia sp. SIMBA_032
TCTGTGAGGTTAATGAGGTTATGGAGAGTCAAATAGGGCCGTATGTCATCTGGCTCTGCCTATGCGCCCTGATGCTGGGTGGTTGCGATTCGACACAACAGGGCGAGGCGCAACCGACACCGGTGCATGTGTCGGTATTGAGACTGAAGCCTCAGGTCGTAGACGTCAGTGAGGATCTGCCAGGGCGCGTTGCGGCCTTCAGAACCGCAGAGATTCGCCCGCAAGTCAGCGGTATCGTACAGCGACGTCTGTTCGAGCAGGG
>NZ_JAWRXD010000899.1:0-262 GCF_046535215.1 Priestia sp. SIMBA_032
AAAGGTTCCCTCAATCTGGTTGGTAATCAGATGGCGAGTGTAAGTGCACAAGGGAGCTTGACTGTGAGACTGACAGGTCGAGCAGGGACGAAAGTCGGGACTAGTGATCCGGCAGTGGCTTGTGGAAGCGCTGTCGCTCAACGGATAAAAGGTACCTCGGGGATAACAGGCTGATCTTGCCCAAGAGTCCATATCGACGGCATGGTTTGGCACCTCGATGTCGGCTCGTCGCATCCTGGGGCTGGAGTAGGTCCCAAGGGTT
>NZ_JAWRXD010000900.1:0-262 GCF_046535215.1 Priestia sp. SIMBA_032
TTAAATGCAATGTTAGAGCGTGAAGAATTAAAGATAGATTCTTTATTATCTGTACCTCATGCGTTGACGAAAGAAGTCGTCCAAAGTATTGGATATGAATGTTTAGTTAATCCTATTGTAGCTCATTTACGTATAGCACAAAGTAAATGGAGAATTAACCGTCATTGTGCTATTGATGTTATTACGCCGAATAAATTTCGACCGATTGAACATGCTGCATATGGCACGAACCTTTCTCAATCTGAAAGACGAATGATAGGTG
>NZ_JAWRXD010000901.1:0-262 GCF_046535215.1 Priestia sp. SIMBA_032
TGCGCTTGGCATTGTGGATCACTTAGGTAAGAAGGTAAAGAAACTTATTTTTCACAATGAACAAGTGTGGGGGATACGACCACGAAACGTGCAGCAAATTATGGGATTAGAATTGTTGCTTCGTGAAGATATTCCGCTTGTAACATTAACGGGGAAAGCCGGCACAGGAAAAACGTTACTTGCGTTAGCTTCGGGACTTATGCAAACAGAAGACTTAGGGTTATATAAAAAATTACTCGTTGCAAGACCAATTGTCCCAGTC
>NZ_JAWRXD010000902.1:0-262 GCF_046535215.1 Priestia sp. SIMBA_032
GTTATAAGCAGATTTTGCTTTTTCAATAGATTTATCAAAATCAGCTACTAATTGTTTAGCTTCTTTATCTTTATTAAAGATTTTTCCTAAAGTAATTGTAGAATCTTTAAGTCCTTTTACTAAGTTTTCGCCAGGCTTAGTAGCTTTCTCAGAAACATCAAAATTAAGATCAATAACTGCTGCATTTGGTACTAATTTTTTGATTTCTTCGTAATGGTCAGCAAATCTTTGACCAACGATTACAAGGTCAGGGTTTGCCGCT
>NZ_JAWRXD010000903.1:0-262 GCF_046535215.1 Priestia sp. SIMBA_032
CTCTTTTGACGAAAAAATATACTGCACAAACGTGATCGTCTCATTCACTAAGAAAATTGATAACACAATGGATAATATAATTAAAGCTATATTTAATATCCATTGCAAAACACTAGCTATAACATGATCGATATTAAATGACTTCATTTTCTCTTTAGACTCCCCTTCGTATAAGTACTTATTTATTATAGCAAAATTACGATTGGAAAGAAGTTAAATCATATATTCGTCCTTTGTTGTTTCCAGTGTAGGGAAGATTTAG
>NZ_JAWRXD010000904.1:0-262 GCF_046535215.1 Priestia sp. SIMBA_032
GTTATATACATAATTAAAAATTCAGTTCTTTTACGCTTAAATGAGGCTGTTCTCATGCCCCATATTAATACACTAATTCCTACAAAAATCATAATCGGATATCCGATTAATTCAATTAAAGAATAAGACAAACGATGGTCGGCTTCACTAAAAAATACACTCTTCATCATCGTGAATGCTAATAAATTTATAATAAAGTAAAGCAATAATTTATAATTCCCTTTTTTATCAACTTCCATCTCTTTGGCAAGTTGATTTGCAT
>NZ_JAWRXD010000905.1:0-262 GCF_046535215.1 Priestia sp. SIMBA_032
CTTGTGTCTCCTCCTGATCTTCGTGATGGCGGGAGCTCATGCGGCGACCGCCTCGGCGAGGGAACGCCGCTTCTCGTAGAACCGTGGGGCGGACTCGACGAGATGCCCGGCGCGGTAATACGGGTCGTCGGAGGCGAGCGGCAGCGAGACGACCGTCCGCTCGAAACCGGCCTTGTATATGGCCGTGACGAGCTCGACGGCGTTGCGTCCATCCTGCGCATCGGCGACCGGCGGGCGACCGGTGCGGATCGCGTCGATCAGG
>NZ_JAWRXD010000041.1:0-17188 GCF_046535215.1 Priestia sp. SIMBA_032
CTTGCGGATTCCTTACAAGTAAGCCGAAATACAACTTTAATGGCATATGAACAACTGGTTGCTGAAGGGTATATTCGCGGGGAGGGACGAAAAGGTTATTTTGCAAATGAGTTAGAACCTCTAATATTTCAGGAGTCATTAATCTCCCATGATAAAAAGCAAAAAGAGTCAAAGAAACCTCCAGTAGTTAATTTTAGAGCAGATGCCGTTGATCAAACACATTTTTCACTGAAGATTTGGAGGCGAATTTCCAATCAAGTATTAACATTACAGGACAGCTTTAGATACGGAGAACCCTTTGGAGAAGAATGCCTGCGCGAACAAATTTCCGCGTACTTGCTCCAATCTAGAGGAGTAAAAGCAGATGCAGATTCTATTATCATCGGTAGTAGTACCCAACAAATGCTTGTATATCTTGGACATATAATGAAAGATGAATTCCAGAGTATTATAGTTGAAGACCCTGGTTATGACGGTGCTAGAGAAGCTTTTCAATTTCATCGTTTTATGTTTGAAACTTTGCCCGTTTATGAAACGGGTGCTGATCTCTCACAACTAGAACAAATGAAATCACGATTAATATATGTAACCCCTTCCCATCAAAGTCCAATTGGAGTAAGCATGTCTATTCAACAACGGCAAATGCTTATTCAGTGGGTTAATGAGATGCATGGATATATTATTGAAGATGATTATGATAGTGAATTTCGCTATACACAAAAGCCATTTCCTGCTCTTGCCTCTATTGATTCTGCAAGAGTCATCTATCTAGGAAATTTTTCGAAGGCCTTTCTCCCAGGAATCCGTTTAAGTTATATGGTATTGCCTCAACCCATTTTAAATCATTACAAAAATAAATTTCTTCAATTCGAAAGTACCACTTCAATTCTTAGCCAACTCACAATGGCTAAATTTATGGAAGAGGGAGAATGGAGTCGTCATATCAAACGCATGCGTCTGGTTTATAAACGAAAAATGCAGCACTTAGTATCAGTATTAAAAAAAGAGTTTGATCAAAGTATATCCATTATTGGTGAACAGTCTGGTTTATATTTATTAGTTAAAGTACATCTGAATCACTCAGAAGAGTGGTTAATCAGACAAGCTTCCCTTTATGGTGTTAAAGTGTATCCCATCTCACTTTACGTGATTAAAAACAATCCTGATAAACCAATTATTAAGCTTGGCTTTAGCAATCTTTCTCGCGATGAAATTACGAGAGGTGTGGAACTCTTAAAAAAGGCTTGGTCATAAAAATCTTATCATAATCCTTTTAGTACCTTGATACAGATGATACATTTCCCATTAACGAAGAGTCTATTGCAAAACAGACCGAAGATGAATGTGGTGGTTATATTTTAGTTAGAAATGCTACATTTGAAGATTATATTAGATAATGAGAACGTTGGAGTAAATATATAGATTATAAAGAGAAATATATAAGGAAATTCTATAATGTTAAATAAATAGTAAAATACTTTCGCTATAATAGTTTTTACATTTATACAACTTGTAGAAAAAGTGCGTAATTTTCGCCATGAGGCGTAGAGGTCAAGTGATGTATTTTTATTGATAGTTTGCTATTTATGATGAATTTAAAGATTATGATCTAAAAATTCACTAATAAAAAAGGAGAAATCCTATGTTGAAGACACGGGATTTCTCCTTTTCATTTTTAAAAGAGTTTTTCCTTAAATAAGAATACTTTCGATCTCTCTCTTGGTGGGAAATGAATGCTGTCCACCCTCTTTAGTAACAGTTATCGCACTGACATGAGTAGCGAATTTCATACATTGATCAATGGATAAACCTTCTGACAGTGCATAGATAAGTGCCCCAATAAAAGAATCTCCTGCGCCAGTAGCATCTACAGCTTGGACGTTTTCAGCAGGGAAGAAATTACTATATGATTCCGTTACTACTACAGATCCGTCTTTTCCTAATGTAATAACCACCATCCCACCGGTAAGAGGTAGCATTTCTTTCCCTATATTAATTGCATCGGCAGCAGAATTTATAGGTTTTCCTGCCATAAAGGAAGCCTCTGTTTCATTAACCACTAAAACATCGACGTATTTTAGTATATCCTCTCTCACTTCTCGAGCAGGAGCATTATTTAACACAATTTTTAAGTCATTGCTTTCGTATTTAGTAATAATGTATTCTATAACATCTTCAGGAATCTCCTGTTGTAAAACTATAAAAGAAGAGGAATCTAATAAATGAGCTATTTCATCAATATCATTTCTTGTAATTAAATCATTTGCTCCTTTAACAATCGTACTGTAATAATCCCCGTCGGGCATTACATGAACAAGGCCCATACCGGTTGAACCGAGCTTTTTTATATAAGAAGTATTAACTCCAAAAGCAGTTAATGATCCTAGCAAAGCCTCACCAAAACGGTCGTCTCCAACTTTTCCGACCATAACCGTCGGCAACCCTAACTTAGCACATTGAGCTGCTTGATTAGCACCTTTTCCTCCGGGACCTTGTACCAATTCATCAGCAATAAATGTTTCTCCTTTATTTGGCATGCGTTGTTGCTTTACTATGATATCGAAATTTAAGCTACCAATAACTACGACATTTTTTACTTCCACTTCTAGATCTCCTCCGACTTTTAAGTTCGGTGAGATATCACCGACTCTTTTGTTTTTAATAAATTTTCGTAAGATAAATTTTGCTGATTTAAACTTAAAACGGTAAATAGAACATCTAGTATATTTAATTGAGCGATTCTTGCAGCAGCATTTTCACCTGTAATAGGAGAGTTCCGAGCAGAAGAGTGCAAGACAATATCTGAAAACTCCGTAACTGGGCTTTTTACATGATTAGTAATACAGATAGTAGTGGCTTCTTTCTCTTGAGCTAATTTGAAGATATCTATCACATCTTTTGAAGTTCCTGAGTGAGATATACCTAATACTACGTCACCCTTTTTTACTAACGATGCCCCCATTAATTGCATATGAGAATCTCTATATGAAACAGTAAAAATACCTATTTTTAGTAATTTATGCTGAAAGTCTTCACAGAGTACGCCGGATCCACCATTTCCTACTAATACTAATTTGCCGTTAACTTGAATATTTTCTAACGCATTTATTGCTTTGCTCAATGCTTGGCGATTAATAACGGATAATGTATCTTGTAACGCTACAATCGAATTAAAGAATACTTTCTCTAAAATCGTTTCATTATCGTCTTCATGATCAAAATCCTCTTGCATTTCATCGCTAACTGCAGTTTCTCCATTTTCTAAGTAATCAGCTATTGCATGTTTTAACTCGTAAAATCCTTCACACTTAAGTTTTTTGCACACTTTTGTAATACTTGATTCACTTACATTAAGGTGAGAAGCAAGACTGCTAATCGTCATCTTTGCTAGTTCTTGATATTGATTACTAATAAAATTCACTATTAATTTTTCTTTCTTTCCAAGTGACGGAGCAAGGCTACGCGCATATAAAATGACTTCTTTTCCCTCTATATTGTTTGATTTCATTGTTATGACCTTCCTTCTGAATTAGGGTTATTATATCACGTATAAAGAAAGCGTTTCAATGTAAATATTTTATTATTTATTTTATAAAAGTAAAATTTTTATTGCTGAAATGGTCAAAAATAAATATTTTCAGTTAAGTTTTTTATTTTTGTTTACTTATTAGTAAAAAAGATTCTATAATCTGTTTAAGTTAAACCTTCCATCTGAAAACAAATTTATAGAGGAGTGAAGTAAATGAAATTTTCAACAAGATTAAATTCATTTAAAACTAAAAAGGAAATTTTCTTTAAGGACTACGATAATAAATCTTTAACGGTTCTTGACTATATTTCCAGAATGGCAACTGTAAAAGGATTAACTCACGTTGAGCTAAATTATCCTGAACATTTTGTAGGGACAACAGTTCAAGAAATACAAGATGCTTTAAATAAAACACACCTAAAAGTAAGTGGGATTGCACTACGCTTTAAAGATCATTATGACTTTGGTGAATTTGCTAACCCAAATGAAACTATTCGTCAAAAAGCCATTAATGAAACAATGGAAGCAGTACAACTATGTAATGATTTGGGAGGGGACGTTACTACGATCTGGCTGGCAAATGACGGTTTTGACTATCCATTCCAATTGGATTATGAAAAAGCAGTCGATAAGGTCGTTGATGCTTTAAAACAAATTACACAACGGTACCCTGACAGTAAAATTAGTTTTGAATATAAACCATATCAGCCAAGAGCATTTTCTTTAGTAGGGGATATAGCAACTACATTATTAGTAATTGAAGAAGTAGCTTCTCCTAACTTAGGGGTTACCCTTGACTTTTGTCATATGCTAATGAGAAAAGAGAACCCAGCTTATTCGCTAGCTCTTGCAGCAAGAAAAAATAGACTAATGGGCTTCCATTTGAATGATGGCTATAACGATAATGACGACGGTTTAATGTTGGGGACTGTCCATTTACTTCAAACTTTAGAATTCATTTATTATGCGAAGAAATATAATTATGATGGACTTATTTATTTCGATACATTCCCAATTCGTGAGGATCCTGTAAAAGAATGTGAGCAAAACATTAAAATGTACAAATTATTGGATGCTTTTCTAGAAAATTACGGATTAGATAAAGTAGAAGAAATTATCCAGAAAGAAGATGCTCTACAAGCTCAGCAACTTTTAATGTGTTTAATAAAAGACCAAGTAGATAACTTAGCTACTAGTATTGTCTAAAGGAGATAATCGCTATGTTCAATAAGATTGGGTTACCAAAAAACTTATTGTGGGGGTATATAGGTCTTACTATATTTATGATAGGTGATGGTGTCGAGCAAGCATGGATTTCACCTTACTTAGTTTCAAGAGGGATGAGCATCGAAGATGCTTCCCTTTTGCTTACTATTTATGGAGTCACAGTTGCTATTTCTGCATGGCTTTCTGGGATTTTTGTACAAACACTAGGACCTAGGAAAGCTATGGCCTTTGGGTTGATTGCTTTTTTAATAGGAAGTCTTGGTTTTATTGGATTAGGTATTTATAAACTTAACTTGTCTATCATGCTGCCGTTTTATGCTATTAGAGGATTTGGTTATCCGTTATTTGCTTATTCTTTTTTAATATGGATTAACTATAGCTCTCCTTTAAAAACAAGAGGAGCTGCAGTAGGATGGTTTTGGTTTATGTTTTCTCTGGGTTTAAGCGTCCTTGGACCGTTTTACTCATCTGTCGCAATTCCTGTTATGGGACATATTAATGTTTTATGGTCCGGATTAATTTTTGTAATAGTTGGCTCGTTACTAGCAATCTTTGCAAATAAAGATAAAGTACCAAACTCTGAAATTCATAAATTACAGTTATCGGAATTTTTGAAAGGGCTTACTATTCTAAAAAGAAAACAGATTTCACTAGGTCTAATTGTTAAAACAATTAATGGATTAGCTCAATATGGTCTTGCTGTATTCATGCCTATTTATCTTGCTCAGTTTGGTTATTCTACAACGGAATGGCTACATATGTGGTCAATAGTATTTACAGTAGCTATTTTTGCTAATCTGTTTTTTGGATTTGTTGGAGACAAATTTGGATGGAGAAATACTATACAATGGGTTGGTGGGGTAGGATATGCAATCGTCCTTGTACTTGTCTACTTCACACCACATATAGTGGGACATAATTATTTAGTAATGACCATGGTACTAAGTTTATGTGGGGTCACTATGGCAGGATATGTTCCATTATCAGCTCTTTTTCCTCTCCTAGCACCAGATAATAAAGGAGCTGCAATGTCGATATTAAATTTAGGAGCTGGATTAAGTACGTTCTTAGCTCCTGCAATTGCAGGATTATTTTTCAAGTCACTTGGAGCAGGCGGTGTTTTATTTATCTATGCTGGATGTTATATACTAAGTGCTATTTTGACACCATTCTTAAAGACACCAGATGAATTACCAAGTAAAAATAATGCAATAAACCAACCTGAAAAAACGCTTATCAAATGACTTAAATGATTTTTTATATTAATAAAGAGCACCTTCCTAATTAGTAAACAACAGATAGGAAGGTGTTCTTTATTAGGTTTGGAACTCCTTCCCTTAATATGGATTTTTATGAAGGTATTAAATAATTACCCGGCCGTTTTTTTATTGTTTTTGCCTTCAACTGATTAATTTCGATGAACGTGTCATTACTCTAAAAATTGGTTTACTTTAATTATAATTTCTATAACTAGACCTGCTTGCATCTTGTCTATAATGTAAGCTTTTTTATAACTATTGTTATAATATCATTTATACGTGAAACAATTCACATGATAAATACATACAAAAAGTGGTGATGAAATGGGGCTTACTCATATAGCTGTTAGCGTTTACAATTAATATCAAGAAGGAGGTGTTAGTAAGTGCATATCGATAAAAGGAGCATGAAATTACTCCAGGAAATTATAAACAATCCAAACACATCCTTAACTGTTTTAGAAGGTAAGCTAGGAATTAATCGACGTCAAATTAATTATAGCTTTGATAAGGTTAATGATTGGATAGGTAGTTTAAATCAACCTAAAATTGAAAGAACAAAAACTGGAAACTTTATTGTACCTTCATCACTAACTCATATACTTCCCTTAAATAATGAAGATATGGATGTAGAAACATACATTTTATCCGAGAAGGAACGTATTACAGTTCTTCTACTCATGTTACTTAGTAGAGATGAGGAGCTATCATTAATTCATTTATCCTCAGCACTTGGGGTGGGAAAGAATACAGTATTAAGAACAATAAAGGCAGCCCAATGTGATTTAGAAAACTACCGGCTTAAAATAGTTTATTCACGTCAAGATGGCTACAGAATTCAAGGTCAAGAGTTTGATAAAAGACGATTACTAATTATGGTCATACAGACAATACTCTCATTTTATAAAGGGGAAAAAATTCTCTTACATTATACAGTAATCAAAGAAGAGGAAATAGAAACCCTTCGAAAAAAACTCGAACAAATCGAAGTTTACTTAAGTATAAAATTTACAGATGAGAGGCTATTAGCGCTTCCTTACATTATAGCTGTTTGGATAAACCGAGTAAATGAAGGGAAAATCATTGAGCCAAATTTTAATATTAATTTCCTTGATCTGAAAGACACCAAAGAATATCAAGCTGTAGTCAAGGTTTTCTCAGAATTTGAGAATATACCGCCTAAAGAGCTACTGTTTCTCACTTTGCAGCTTTTAACGATGAATATATCTTCTTCCCAAGTTCTGAATGACGAAAGGTTGTCAGATTTAAAGAATGCCTTATTTGAAATGGTTAAGATTGTAGAAAATATTAGTGCTATTGAAATTCCAAATAAGCAAGAGTTAATAGATAAATTATTGCTTCATGTAAAACCAGCTTATTATCGAATTAAATACAATTTGGGTTTGATGACTTCAACGTTTATTAAATTTGATGAAAAATTAGAGGATTTACACGAAGTAGTTAAGGTATCTATGGGTCCTCTTGAATTCTTATTAGGTTGTTCCATCCCAGAGAGTGAAGGTATCTTTTTAACAATGATTGTTGGTGGATGGTTGACTCAACACGGGGTTCAACTAAGCAATAAGAAAATTGCTGCAGTTGTTTGCCCTAACGGAGTATCAGTATCAAAACTACTACAAGTAAATTTAAAATCGATATTTCCTGAGTTTATGTTCCTTGAGTCTATGTCACATAGAGAATTTTCTAACTATAAGAAGAGAATTGATATTGTATTTACTACTCAAAGATTATCTACAAATATTAAACAGTATATTGTTCCACCTATGATAAATGAAAGAGAGAAAAATGAGCTTAGGAAAAGAGTTCTTTATGAAAAATATGGTTTTGTACCTAATAAATTTGATTTAAAAGATTTGGTACAAGTCATTAGTGAACATGCTGAGATTAAAGATCCTAATGGATTATTAAGAAACTTAAGTAGCTTTTTTAGTAAAAATAACTTTATAAGTGATACCAAAATTGAAACAGAATCTAAATTAACACTTAAGGACTTAATAAATTCAGAAACAATTACCGTTAGAGAAAGTGTGGAAGATTGGAAAGAAGCATTATGGGTAGCTTCAGAACCCTTATTAAAAAACAATTATATTGGTCCTAACTATGTAGAAGCCATGATTGAACAATATGAAAATGATAGTAACTATATCATGCTAGCTAAAAATATTGCCATTCCGCACTCTAGACCAGAGAACGATGTTTATCAGGTAGGTATGAGCTTTTTAAAGTTGAGTGAGCCTGTAGAATTTGCAGGTGGAAATTTTGTCAAGCTGATTTGTGTGATTGCTGCTGTTGATAAAGAAAAGCATATCCGACCTATCCTACAACTTAGAAGAATGGCAGAAAGCCCGCACGATATAGAAAATATAAAAAGTGCCACAACAAAAAAGGAAATAATATCTATTATTGATAAATTTTCTTATAAATAAAGAAAGGAGAGAGAGAATGTCCAGAATCATTATCTCAGAAGAATCTGTCTTCACAGATTTACAGGCATCCAATAAGGAGGAAGCGCTAAAAGTTCTAGCAGACTCACTTCTAGAACAAGGGTTTATCCATGATAGCTTTTATGAAAGTTTAATAAATAGGGAAGTAAATGCTCCTACAGGCTTGCAAGCCACTGACATGGGAATCGCTATTCCTCACACTGACCCTAAACATGTTAAACAAGATTCACTTGCTGTTGCTGTTTTAGATAAACCTGTTGTATTTCAAGACATGGTAGATAAAAAAAATAGTATTGAGGTAAAAGTCATTTTTCTATTAGGCCTGTCAAAAAGTACAAAGCATTTAAATATTCTAAAACAAATCATAGAACTAATTAAAGAAGAAGGATCTTTGGAAGAGATTTCAAATATGCCTCAAAGCCATCTATACAGTTACTTATCAGAGACATTGTCTACAGAATAAGATTATAAATTACAAAATAAAAATTATAAATTTGGAGGAATTTTAAAATGAAAAAACATATTGTATTTGCTTGTTCAAGTGGTATTGCAACATCAACGGTAGTAGCAGAGAAAGTAGTAGAACATTGTAAAGACCATGGAATCGATGTAGTGTATCAACAAGCAATTATAGGGGAGTTACCTTCACTAGATAACACAGTAGATTTATTTGTAGCTACCTCACAGGTAGAGACAAAATTAAATACACCTCTTGTAAATGCATTACCTATTATTACAGGTTTTGGAGAGGAAGAGGTACTTGATAATATCATTACTCTGTTGAAAGGATGAATTAAATGGGACATCAGATATTAGAAGCATTTCAGTACATTCTGGGACTTGGACCTACAGTTATGCTCCCAATCGTTGTATTTATACTGGCGATTTGTTTCCGGGTTAAACCGGGAAAGGCGCTAAGATCGGCTGTTATTATAGGTATGGGATTTGTTGGAATATTCTTAATATTCAATCTATTGATTGAAAGTGTTGGACCTGCAGCTAAAGCTATGGTAGATAGAACAGGAATAGATTTACCAGTAGTGGACACTGGTTGGCCGCCACTAGCAGCAATTGCTTTCGCATCACCTGTGGCACCTTTCGTCATCCCTATGGTTGTGTTACTAAATATTGTCATGATCATGCTTCGTTGGACAAAAACTGTCGATATTGATTTATGGAACTACTGGCATTTTGCTTTTGCAGGAGCATTAGTTTATAGTGCTACAGGCAGTTTCTTTTTAGGCTTGCTAGGTGCGGCCATAGCTACAATTGCAACTCTTAAAATAGCTGATTGGTCTGCTCCTTATATACAAAAACGATTTAATTTGCCTGGTGTTTCACTTCCGACCTTGTCTTCAGCCGTATTTTTTCCGGTTGGGGTATTGGGAAATAAAATTATTGATTCTATACCTGGAGTAAAAAAATTAAAAGCTGATCCTGAGTCTATACAAAAACGATTTGGCGTATTTGGTGAGCCAATGATGATCGGGTTAATTCTAGGTATCCTCATTGGAATTATTGCAGGCTTTAGTTTCGATAAAATATTGCAATTAGGAATGAACTTGGGGGCAGTCATGCTTATAATGCCTCGTATGGTTCGTATTCTGATGGAGGGGTTAATCCCACTGTCTGATGCTATTAAAGCTCTGCTTAAAAAGAAGTTTCCAGATCGGCAGGATATTACGATTGGTCTTGATATCTCAGTTGCAATTGGTAACCCTGCAGTTATTTCAACAGCTTTATTAATGACGCCAATTACTATCTTGTTAGCTGTTATTCTGCCAGGAAACAAGATTATTCCACTAGGTGATTTATCGACTTTAACAGTACCAATGGCAATGATTGTTCTTGCCTGTCAAGGTAATATCATACGATCAGTTATAATCGGCATACCAGTTATCATTGCTAATTTATATATTGCTTCTTACTTGGCACCACTTGTAACTCAAGTAGCAAAGAGCATTAAGTTCAAGTTTCCAGAAGGAGCATCATCCTTAGTGAATAGTTTTTTAGACGGAGGTAACCCATTCCGTTACTGGTTGGTTATGTTATCTCAAGGAAATATTTTCGCTATTGGGGCAATTCCAGTTATCGCTCTTGTGATTTGGTGGGCATATAAAATCACTAGAAAAGATTTTGATGAGAATGGTGACTTAAAGGCCTAATAGTGGAGATTATCTAAGTTTTATATTTAACAATAGTAGTGCGAATTACTAGTTTGAGATATAGGCATTGTTAGCATTGCCTATTCTCAAAAAAAGGAGCCTTATAATGAAAGCCACTGTATACCATGATGTTAAAGATTTTCGAGTAGAAGATATTAAAACTCCACAGATCGGTTATGGAGAAGTATTACTAAAGTTAAAAGCCTGCGGGTTATGTGGAACAGATATTCACAAAGCAATTCATAAAACCGTTAATCCTGAAACTGTTCTTGGGCATGAATATGCAGGTGAAATTGTTCAGGTAGGAGAAGGTGTTACAAAATTTAATGTCGGGGACAGAGTTGTTGGAGCTATTCACGTTCCTTGTTTTACTTGTCACTATTGCCAACGACAACATTATACCCTCTGTCCTGAATTTAGAGAAACGAATATAGATCCAGGTGGATTTGCAGAATATATCCGATTGCCTGAAAGACATGTACGTCATTTGCTTTTTGAAATTCCTACCACCATGAGCTATCAGCATGCATCTTTAGCAGAACCCATAGCATGTTGTATTCATGGTCAGAAAGCTGCAGATATACGTCCTGGAGATAATGTTTTAGTTATGGGTGCAGGTCCAATTGGTCTGATTCATGGACAACTTTTAAAGCATAAGGATGTTAGCAATGTAATTATTTCTGATATCTCTGAGTATAAGCTATCAAAAGCAAAGGAATTTGGAATCGATTACACAGTGAATATTAAGCATGAAAACCTTAAAGAGGTTATAGATAGCGTTACGAATAATCAAGGCGTTGATGCTGTTATCATTGCTGCGGGAGTTTCTTCACTACTCTCAGAAGCTGTGCAATTGTTAAGACGTGGTGGACGCATAATTTGCTTTTCTCCATTCGATAAGAACCCTGAAGTAAAAATTGATGCAGGAAGATTCTTTAAGGATGAAATATCAATAGTAGGTACCTATAGTGTATCTCCTTATGAATTTGAAGAGGCCATTTTACACATTTCAAATGGAACAATCGATGCTGAAAAAATGATTACACACGAAATGAAGATTGAGGAATTAGGAGAAGCTATTACACTTGCTGCAAATCCTGATGAAGAAGTTATGAAAGTAGTTATTATAGATTAATTTATAAAGGGGAATATAATATGCCATTAGTAAATATGAAACCGTTCTTGAAATTGTTAGAGGAGAAAAACCTTATTGCTCCAGCCTTTAATACAACTAATTTAGAAATGACACTGTCTATTATTCAGGGAGCAGAAGAGCTAGGTTACCCAGTTATTGTTCAAATTGCTCCTACAAATGTTAAGCTTTCTGGATATGATTACATTGCTAATATTGTAAAATCTGCTGCAGAGAAAGCAAGTGTTCCTGTAACCTTACATTTAGATCATGGGATGACTTTTGAAGATGTAAAGCAGGCAGTAGATGCAGGTTTTAACTCAGTCATGATTGACGCTTCAAAGTTACCATACGAAGAAAATATCAAGTTTACTAAAGAAGTTGTAGAGTATTGTCACGATCGGGGAGTCTCAGTGGAAGCCGAATTAGGAGAGTTAGGCGGTAAAGAAGATGACCACGAGTCTGATGAGTCAGCCCAAACAGACCCTAAGCTTGCAAGAGAATTTGTAGAACGTACAGGAATCGACCTTTTGGCTGTATCTGTAGGAAATATACATGGTTTAGATGAGCAGCCTCAAATTAATTTAGAATTACTTCGTGAAATAGCAGATACTGTTGAGGTTCCATTAGTTATCCATGGTGGTTCTGGAATTCCTGATGACATCTTAGGACAATTAAAAAATTACAATGTACGTAAAATAAACCTTGCAAGTGATCTGCGTAAACGATTCATCTCTTCGGTCGGAAAACGATATGAACAAAATCCAAATGAGTATAATCTTATTAATGTGCTGTTAGAAGCACAATCTAATGTTAAAGAAGTAGTTATTGATAAATTTAGCACTTTAAACAGATAATGCCTAAAGTAAAAGGATGGGATTAAACATGTATGTAATTGGAATTGATATCGGAACAACTAACGTAAAAGTCTGTCTCTTTCAATTACCAAGTTTTGAATTAGTGGATTTACATCGTTTCTCAACTCCCACTAAATGGAGTGAAAAAGAATCAGAATTTGAGATGGAGAAAATTTGGGAGGGTGTGAAGAAAGGAATTCACCTCCTCTCAAAAAAAGTAAACAATCCTGAAGAGATAAAAGCTATTTCAATAGCTAGTGCAGCCCAAACTATTGTTTTATTAGATGAACACGATCAAATTTTAGAACCAACTATTACTTGGTACGATCCTCGCTCTCAATCGGAAGCTGAATTAGTTAATGACATTGTTGGAAGGGAAGAACTATACCGAACTACTGGTATAGTCTCTCACAGCAACCATAGTCTTACCAAGCTACTTTGGATTAGAAATCAGTTCCCTGATCAATATGCAAATCTTAAAAAATGGACGTGTTTATCAGGTTTTATTGCTTTTAAGCTGTCTGGATTATATGCAACAGATGTGAGTCTTGCGTCCAGAACGTTATTGCTGGATATATCGACTGGAAATTGGTCTGAAAAATTAATTGAAGATTTTAAATTATCACCCCAGACATTTCCCACCATTGTTGAGTCCGGTAAGGCTCATGCCCTTCTTAAAGCTTCCCTAGCTGTTGAGGTTGGGTTAAGTTCTACTACCACTATTTCTATAGCTGGTCACGACCATATGGCAGGATCAGTTTGTACCAACTTGGATGTTAATAAGGAACTACTAAATTCAACTGGAACAACAGAAGGATTACTTTTACTAAAAAGAGAGCCATTTTTAAATAGCGATTTTCAGCAATATGCTATTTCAAATGGTTTATATGTCAAAGACAATTTGTTTAGCCTTTACGGATCGATGCCGACAGCCGGCTATAGTTTAAATTGGTTTACGAGAAACTTTTTAACCTCTCCAGATGAGTTAGCACAGATGAGCGATGTTTTATATGAAGAGTATCAAAAGAAGTCCACAGATTTTATAGAAAATTTGCTTGTTTTTATTCCGCATTTAAGAGGAAGTGGTCCTCCTTATCGAGATCTTCATTCCAAGGGTCTCTTGTATGGCTTGCAGGATCACACGGAAAAAAAGGATATTTTATTCTCTATTTTTGCTGGTTTGTGCTTTGAATTGAAAACTTTAAAAGACGCTTATATAGAACTGACAAATCATGATATTGAAAGTATTAAAGTCATAGGACCAGCAACATTAAATCCGTTATGGCTACAACTAAAGGCAGACATTCTTAACTGTGAGGTACTTTCTTATAGAACGGATGAAGCTGTTTCAAAAGGGGCAGCTATATTAGCCTCTTTAAAGCAAAATTTTATTGATGAGATTCCTGTTAATCTATTTGATAAATATCTTCCTACTCCAGAAAATTTTCAACTGTATGATGAGTACTTCAACAGGGTGTATATTCCATTTTCAAAGGTAAAAAGAGATTTTGATTTAAATAAGGTAAAGGTGACTTAATATTAGATATATCTAGGTCATTAGAAATTAGTGCGTGGAGGTGAAAAAGTTTTTTAGGGTAATGAGTAACCAGTAAGTTTGGGGGTTTAATTATAAATGGAATCATTACGTTTCTATGGAATTCAGGATTTAAGATATGAAGAGTCCCCTCAACCAACTATTGAAAAAGAAGATGAAGTTATTATTAGGGTAAGAAATGCAGGTATTTGTGGTTCGGATATTTCTCGTTATAAAAAATTGGGACCTGTAACTCCGGGGAATATTTGGGGACATGAATATGCTGGTGAAGTAATTGAGATCGGGGATAATGTAACAGATTTAGATGTTGGTGCCCGAGTAGCTATATGTCCTGCACTTTATTGTGGAAAGTGTAAGTATTGTCAATCAGGGTATATCGCAGCATGTCCTGACCTACTTGTGACAGGTGCGAAGGTTCCAGGGGGATTTGCTACCTATGTGAAGGTACCAAGAGAAAATGTTATACATATCCCAGATAGTGTTTCTTTTGAAGAAGCTGCCTTTGTAGAGCCATCTGCGGTTGCTCTTCATGGGATTTTTAAAACCAACTTGCAGCCCGGATACTCTGTTGCTGTTATGGGATGTGGAACAATTGGTTTACTTGCAATCCAATGGGCAAAAATTTGTGGTGCGAAAATAGTATATGCTATTGATATTGAAAATGAAAAATTGGATCTAGCAAATCAGGTTGGAGCCGACATATTAATAAATCCGAAAGATGGAGATATACATGAACAAATCATGACATATACAAATGGAAATGGTGTTGACTTAGCAGTTGAAGCTGCAGGCTCTCCAATCACTTCTTCTCAAGTTTTCGCTTTACCCAAAAAGGGGGGAGAAGTAGTCTTTATGGGGATTCCTTATGCCGATGTTCAAATTGAACGTTTTTATTTTGAAAAGATTGTCCGTCAAGAATTAACTGTATATGGATCATGGAATGCAGTATCTTCCCCATTTCCTGGAAGAGAGTTTCATACAACAATTCATTGTATGGATGTAGGGAAATTACAAGTAAAACCACTTATATCTCATCGAGTTCCACTTAAAATGGGGCCGGAAATATTTGAACGTATTATAGATAATAAAGAGGTATTTACAAAGGTTATGTTTGAACTATAATCACTTAACTTTTAAGCTAAAAAGAACATTTAAAAAAGTATAGTATTTAATAAAAATATAGATCAAAGGCGGAGAGAGCAAAATATGAAAGTAGATAAAGAGTTTAAGATTATTGACAAATCAGGGATTCACGCACGCCCAGCAACTACTTTGGTACAAATTGCAAGTAAATATGATTCTAAAGTCGATTTAGAATTCAATGGAAAAGCAGTTAATTTAAAATCAATTATGGGTGTTTTGTCTTTAGCAATTCCAAAAGATGCTGTTATTAAAATTACTGCTCAAGGCTCCGATTCATCAGAGGTTATGACTACCTTAGAAGATTCTATGAAAGAGACAGGTTTAGCACAGTAGCGAATCTACACCGAAAGGTTATTCGTTAAGACATTACAAGACCAATAAAATACAATTCAACTAAAAAGCCCTTAGCTATAAGGGCTTTTTAGTTTTATAAAGACAAATGGGTTCTTACTCTACAACTGATGTAATAGATAAACCTTTTTATAAGTTTATATAAAGTTAAAGAGTTCTTACAATATATAACGTTATATGTTGTATTAAACTATGTTAGAACATCTTACGAAGTTGTTGTGCTGATTATCAGATAAATATACTGTGTAATATATAGCTTTCACATTTATTACATAAAGGAGACAGATAACTATGAAACTTAAAAAAAACATAGGAATAACGATTTTATCAGCTACATTGTTACTTTCAGGAATTGGAATATCTGCTGATGCAACAACCACTAATTCCAAAACGGTTGTAAGCCATTCGGAAAAAAAAGATTTACCTAATATAAAAATTTTAGCTACTGGTGGGACAATCGCTGGTTCTTCTGATAGTGCTACAGATACAACTGGATATAAAGCAGGAGCTCTCGGTGTAGAAACATTAATAGAGGCTGTTCCTCAAATGAAAAAAGTAGCCGATGTTAGTGGGGAACAAATTGCAAATGTAGGAAGTCAAAACATGGATAATTCAACTTTATTAAAGTTAGCAAAACGAATTAATACTTTATTAGCATCGAAGGATGTTGATGGAATTGTAGTGACACATGGAACAGACACTTTAGAAGAGACAGCTTACTTTCTAAATCTAGTAGTAAAAAGTCAGAAACCTGTTGTTATTGTTGGGTCAATGAGGCCAGCTACAGCTATAAGTGCAGATGGACCATTAAACTTATACAACGCAGTGGAAATTGCTTCTAGTAAGGAAGCTAAAAATAAAGGTGTCTTGGTAACTTTGAACGATCGAATCGGTGCAGCTCGCTACATAACTAAAACAAATACCACAGCGACAGATACGTTTAAATCTGCTGAACAAGGATATGTTGGAGAAATTGCGGGGGGTAAGGTAGTATTTTATAATGAACCTACTCGTAAACATACGACAAAATCAATATTTAATGTGTCAAAACTTGATAAACTACCTCAAGTAGACATTCTTTATACATATCAAAATGATAATAGATATCTTTATGATGCTGCTGTAAAAGCAGGAGCAAAAGGGATAGTAGTGGCAGGAGCAGGAAATGGATCAATGTCTGATACTGCTTTAGAAGGTGCTAAAGATGCTGTTAAAAAAGGAGTAGTCATTACTAAATCTAGCCGTGTAGGAAGTGGGGTTGTGACTCATGAAGCTTCAGACGATAAAGATAAATTTGTGACATCTGATTCGTTGAATCCACAAAAGGCACGTATACTCTTAATGCTTGCTTTAACTAAAACAAAGGATCCTAAAAAAATCCAAGAATATTTTAATGAATATTAATTAATCAAAAAGAATCCTTTATTTTTGATATGCTCCCCGTTAGGTAGACAGATAAAAAATAAAAATCTGTTTATCTAAGGGGAGTTTTTACTATGGCTCGA
>NZ_JAWRXD010000906.1:0-262 GCF_046535215.1 Priestia sp. SIMBA_032
ATCGTTTGTAGAGACTTTACGCTTTCTATACATTATGCAAGAGGAGAGCGGATTTTGTGAAATTGTGGGCGGGAACGATAGATTGCCAAAGTCATTTTTACCGCAATTAGAAGAGAATATTATATATAATCAAAAATTAATGAAGCTACATCAACACGATAATGGTGTGACAGCTTTCTATCGGAACGAGGAAACTTTTGAATATAGCAGTATTACAGGAGATTTAGTTATTGTTACCATTCCGTTTTCGACAATGCGTTTT
>NZ_JAWRXD010000907.1:0-262 GCF_046535215.1 Priestia sp. SIMBA_032
TCCTTTCCCACTTAGCACACGCTTAGGGGCCTTAGTTGGTGGTCTGGGCTGTTTCCCTCTCGACTATGAAGCTTATCCCCCACAGTCTCACTGCTGCGCTCTCACTTACCGGCATTCGGAGTTTGGCTGACGTCAGTAACCTTGTAGGGCCCATTAGCCATCCAGTAGCTCTACCTCCGGTAAGAAACACGCAACGCTGCACCTAAATGCATTTCGGGGAGAACCAGCTATCACGGAGTTTGATTGGCCTTTCACCCCTACC
>NZ_JAWRXD010000126.1:0-479 GCF_046535215.1 Priestia sp. SIMBA_032
CTCGCCGAAACGTAACAATTTATGAGTATAAGAATATTTTCCAACCTTTAATGTAATGTAAAATTAATAAGTATTTTAAAAAATGTTAATTAAAAAAGAGTTAGAAGTGGTTATTTGAAGAAATTAATATTATGGTTTTTATTGGCCACATTCTCCCTAAATACTGTAGGATGTTCTAATAATACGAATACACTAACGGATAAGTCTAACTGTATCAACAAAGCTTGGTACAAAAAAAATATGTCATGTAATCATTTAAAAAAACATTAAATAGTTAATGATAAAGGTCATAAAAAAAAGACACCTCAAAGTGCCTTCCTCCGACTTGAATCATCTCAATCTTAACAATATTTGGATGTGATTAAAAAGAAGCATAAATTGTTAATAAAGATGCAGACTTCAAAATAAAAAGTACACTAAGTAAACTCTTATTCAAAAATTTATATTAAACACTAATATTTTAGAAGCAAGTTTATAAG
>NZ_JAWRXD010000908.1:0-262 GCF_046535215.1 Priestia sp. SIMBA_032
GTTGACCTTCTGGAAGCCGTAGTACACCGCCACGACCGCCACGATGGCGGCCACGACGATCGCGGTGACCTGCCAGAACCTCTTGCTCAGCCGTCCCATCATCATCCCCCCGCCGGTCCGGTCGGATACGACGGTGCCGGTGCCGGTTTGTTGGAGTCGGGCGAGTTCGCCATGTCCGGGCGGGTGGTGATGTCCGGCGGAATCTTGAACGCGTACTTGGTGAATGCCTCGAAGGCTTCGGGGTACTTCTGCTGGAACACCC
>NZ_JAWRXD010000909.1:0-262 GCF_046535215.1 Priestia sp. SIMBA_032
CTTATCGGTGCCGTCATCGGATGGCGCCGCAGCCGCGGATCCGACCTCGTCGTCCCGATCTCCACCTTCCTCTCGACGGTGCCGTACTTCTGGATGGGTCTGCTCGCGATCGCCGTGCTCTCCTCCGTCCTCGGCTGGTTCCCGGCCTCGCACGCGTTCGACAAGACATCGACCCCGGGGTGGAACGGGGAATTCATCCTCGACGTGCTCTACCACGGCACGCTCCCCGCGCTCACGATCGTGATCTCGTCGCTCGGCGGCT
>NZ_JAWRXD010000910.1:0-262 GCF_046535215.1 Priestia sp. SIMBA_032
GTGCAAACACGACAGTGACACTTTCCGATGGTGTTGTCGCCGGCGTTCGGGACGGGGACATCATCCGATGGCGGGGGATTCCCTACGCCGCGCCGCCGGTGGGCGACCTGAGGTTGCGCGCCCCGCAGCCCGCGATCGGGTGGACGGGGGTGCTGCAGGCGAACAGCTTTGGCAATGCGGCGCCGCAGAATCCGAAATACGCGCTCGTCGAGCACGGCAAAAAGCAGCCGGTCAGCGAGGATTCGCTGATCGTGAACGTGGT
>NZ_JAWRXD010000911.1:0-262 GCF_046535215.1 Priestia sp. SIMBA_032
TCTGCTTTTTCAAAAAAGGAATCAATACGGTCGTAGATCAGTGCAGGAATTTTTGCAAAAACTACTGTGTTGGTTGAAATATATTTTAAGAAATTTTCCCGTACAATGGAATGATGATTGGTCCAGCCTAAAACAGGATCTAATATTACCCCTTTGTAAGTAAATGGTCCATATGGGCTATCCCCTATCGCATAGACTATATTATGTGTGTCGCCCGTGGAATAGGACAAATAGTACTTGCCATTATATTTATGAACCCATG
>NZ_JAWRXD010000912.1:0-262 GCF_046535215.1 Priestia sp. SIMBA_032
CTAAAAAGCATATACGTTATCTTTCATAACTATCGTGCTTTGATCGGTCAGCCCTTGTCACATTAATTGATATCCATTAATCATTTTTAAATAGATTTTAGGAGGAGATTTTAAATGAAAGATTTATTAAAAGGCACACTTGGTTTTGGTACGGCACCACTAGGTAATATGTACCGCAATATTCCAGAAGAAGAAGCAATCGCAACAGTGGATGCTGCTTGGGATAATGGTGTTCGTTACTTTGATACAGCTCCACTTTATG
>NZ_JAWRXD010000913.1:0-262 GCF_046535215.1 Priestia sp. SIMBA_032
CCTCCGGTTCGATCGACGAATTCCCAGCACCGCTGACCGCTTTCCGAGCGGCATAGCAGCGTGTGCCGGCCCAGGCTCGATGGAGCATTCGGCCTATCGTGGATGGACAGATACGTTGGCGATGCGACGAGCACCTGCGGGACCCGAAGCAGCGGGCGGCATACTAGTGTTGAACCGAATAGCGCGGGGTTGTCGGAGAAGCAGACGTCAAAGCCGCCCTCGACCATGTCGATACGCACATCGAACGTCGTCACTTCGAATG
>NZ_JAWRXD010000914.1:0-262 GCF_046535215.1 Priestia sp. SIMBA_032
TCGTCAACCAGAACTTCGTCAGCGACTTTGGAGAGATTCTTCGCTTTGACGGCAGGACAGGCGTGTTCCTTGGCAAGCTTGTTTCTTCAAGTGACAGGGGCGCGCCCTTTGCTCCGCAAGGCATCGTCCAGGGTGCGCCGGGCGACCGCTTTTACGTTGCGGATATCGGCACGCAAGGGAACACCTGTGACAGTCAGGGCAACATCAGGGAATATGGCGAGTCTGGCGCCTTCCTGGGCAACCTCGACCGGCGCAATTTCAC
>NZ_JAWRXD010000915.1:0-262 GCF_046535215.1 Priestia sp. SIMBA_032
GTACGGACTGTTCTCCAGGGTGGGCGGGAAGACCGACTGGCTGAGCTTCATCGCGGCGCGCACCCGCTGGTCGGCGACGAAGACGGCCGCGACCCGCTGCGTCAGCTCCTCGGCGGCTGCGAGGCCGCGCAGCCCCGAGTCGGCGACCTCGGCGATGATCACCGGCCAGTTGGCGTACTTCTCATCCACCAGCGCCCGTGCGATGTCGAGCTTGGAGCGGAAGTGGAAGTAGACAGCACCCTTGGTCGCGCCCGTGCGCTGG
>NZ_JAWRXD010000916.1:0-262 GCF_046535215.1 Priestia sp. SIMBA_032
CATTTCTCCGAGCTGTTCAAGTGTATTTGTTAATTCGTCCATAATATCGTCGGTTGGAAGAGGGACACCAAGGAGTGGTTGAGCTACAGGACGAACGACTTTTAAAACTTTTCTTTTAATAGGAAATAATTTTTCCATCCACCAGCCGAGCATGTCTGGAAAACTTAGCATTGCTAATGTTTCTCCCGTTGGAGCGCAATCAATGATGATAACATCATATATGTTTTGTTTATAATAATCGAGTACGCGAAGTAAGCTAATT
>NZ_JAWRXD010000917.1:0-262 GCF_046535215.1 Priestia sp. SIMBA_032
CTTTTCCTGTTCAACTCGGCGCAGATGTACGAACGCGGATCAAAGAAACTTTCTTGACCATTCCAAAGAAACCCGCACATTGGAAGCGAGCAGTCTCACCGGCTCCCAAGTGGGCAATTGTTGCCTGGGGATTCCCTTGGGAGACAATGCCGTCAGCCGTGTATCCCTTGAATTCGACAGTGACGTCGACTTCCCGATTGCTTCGATTCACCACAAGGCCGATAACGTTGTTATTCGGTCCCGGCTGGTAAGAAATGTCCAT
>NZ_JAWRXD010000918.1:0-262 GCF_046535215.1 Priestia sp. SIMBA_032
GCTGCACGACGGCCGCATCGCCGCGGTCGGCACACCGGCGGAGCTGAAGGCGCGCATCGGCGGAGACACGGTCGAGCTCCATGACGGTGACGGCGCACTCAGCCGACGGATCCCCACCGACGGCACGGTCGCCGACCTGCGGCGAGCGCTCGACCTGCTCGATGAGGAGGGAGCCGACGGCGTCGTCACGCTGCGCCGCCCCACCCTCGACGACGTCTTCCTCGCCGTCACCTCGCCCACCTCGACTTCTCGCCCCGTGAAG
>NZ_JAWRXD010000919.1:0-262 GCF_046535215.1 Priestia sp. SIMBA_032
CCGCCAACGACCTGAACGCGATCTACATCAACTACCTCGGTTCCAACGGAGCTGCCCTGCAGAAGGGGAACCGCTTCGTCTTCGACTCGTCCCAGGGCGTGCAGGCGTTCCAGTACGTCGTCGACCTCATCGAGAAGTACCACGTCGCCCCCTCCGCGGCCGACACGAACACCAACGGCGACTTCAGCCGCGACCAGTTCACGCAGGGCAGGCTCGCGCTCTTCCAGACCGGGTCGTACAACCTCGCCAACGTGGAGCAGGG
>NZ_JAWRXD010000920.1:0-262 GCF_046535215.1 Priestia sp. SIMBA_032
ATCGGGGTGTCGATGAAGCCCGGTGGGATCGTGTTGACGGTGATGCCGTGCTTGGCGAACTCGAGGGCGAGCACCTTGGTCAGGCCGATCACGGCGGATTTCGACGACACGTACGCCGCCATCTGCGCGACGCCACCATGGGTGCTCGAGGAAGAGATGTTCACGATCCGGCCCCAGCCGGACTCGATCATGTGCGGGAGGACGGCCTGGCAGCAATCGAAGGTGCCGGTGAGGTTGATGGCGTGGACCAGATCCCACAGGT
>NZ_JAWRXD010000921.1:0-262 GCF_046535215.1 Priestia sp. SIMBA_032
TCGACCGTTCCGCAGCGCCCGGGGAACGCCTGCCTGTCGTGGTCGTGGGCGCCGGAGCAATGGGCGGCGAGTGGAGCCGGATGCTCGCGCAGTCCCCGCACGCCGTCGTCGCCGGCGTCGTCGACCTGGATGTGGAGCTCGCCGCGTCGACGGTCGCGTCGGCCGGTCTGGACGGCGTCGCAGTGGGCAACTCCGTCTCGGAGATCGCCGAACGCGCGGGCGCTGCGGCCGTGATCAACGTCACCGTGCCGCAGGCGCACCG
>NZ_JAWRXD010000922.1:0-262 GCF_046535215.1 Priestia sp. SIMBA_032
TGGCTGGCGCCGACGCCGATCGACGGCGGCGAGCGCACGTTGCTCGGCGCCGTGCTCGCCCTGTCCTACCACACGGTGCTGACGCTCTCGCGCCTGGTCGTCGGGCTCGTCCTGGGGGCGGTGATCGGAGTCGCGCTGGGCCTGGCGATCTCCTGGTCGCGGGTGGCGAGGGAGATGTTCGCCGCGCCGCTGCACATCTTTCGCATGCTGCCGCTGCTCGCGATGGTGCCGCTGTTCCAGTTCTGGTTCGGGGCGACAAACC
>NZ_JAWRXD010000923.1:0-262 GCF_046535215.1 Priestia sp. SIMBA_032
GGGGTGGTTCATCGGTCCGCGCATCGTGCCTGCCGGCCACGCTGTCACCCCGTATGGGGGACACCTCGACCCGACCGTCTTCCAGCGACTCGCACCCGGCATCATGCCGTTGAGTGTGGGTGAGGGCATTGCCAACGGTGTGCCCGAAGTCCGTGCCTGCGTTCGGTATCAGATCCGACACGGTGCGAAGGTGATCAAGGTGTCCGCATCAGGTGGGGTGATGTCACACAGTACGTCTCCTGGATCCCAGCAATATTCGGAT
>NZ_JAWRXD010000924.1:0-262 GCF_046535215.1 Priestia sp. SIMBA_032
ACGGCAATAAGCTCGAGTAATCCCTTTTTGTTCCGTAAGCGGGTAAAATATATGTCTTTTGATTCTTTTATCTCTGACCCCGGTTCGGTGCCAGCTGAACGGGTTGACAGACGTAGTTGACTTACGCCAGCTTGAGCGATAGATGGTTCAAGAAGAGAAACAATAGTCTCATCTGAAATGCTTGTAATGCTAACACTATTCTTACTGGAGTATTTGGCGATATTTACATAGCTTTGCAGCAGTTTAGGGCCATGCTCATAAT
>NZ_JAWRXD010000925.1:0-261 GCF_046535215.1 Priestia sp. SIMBA_032
GATCCCGGCTGCCGCCGGTGAGGCGCGTCCTGCCTTCCTAGCGTGGAGGGATGCGACACCGATCCGAGCAGAGCGACCAGAGCGCAGCCGTCGACGACTCCCCGCTGCAGACCGAGGGCCTGGATGCCGTCCCCAGCGAGAGGGAGCCGCCGGCGACGGGCCCATCGAGTCGCGTGCGGATCGGCGTCGGCGCGGCGGTGGTGCTCCTCATCGCGGCAGCCGTCGTGGCCGTCCTCATGTCGGCGGCGGCGCAACGGGGGG
>NZ_JAWRXD010000926.1:0-261 GCF_046535215.1 Priestia sp. SIMBA_032
TATACCCAACCTCTGAAGCGGCTTGCTTCAGCCATTTTACGAACACCAATCATGTACGCCGCTAAGCGCATGTTCACTTTACGAACTTGTGCTGTTTCATAAATAGAATCAAATGATTTTACCATTACTTTTTCTAAACGTTGTTCTACTTCTTCTTCAGTCCAGTAGTAACCTTGGTTATTTTGTACCCACTCAAAGTAAGATACCGTTACTCCACCAGCACTTGCTAATACGTCTGGAACAAGTAAAATTCCGCGATCT
>NZ_JAWRXD010000927.1:0-261 GCF_046535215.1 Priestia sp. SIMBA_032
GACCGCACCCGTCTCCATCATTGTCGACCGCGTGTCCGCTGCCCCGACGTCCGTCGGCTCCTTCAGTTCCTCCGATCCTCTTCTCGACACCATCCACCGGGTCACCCGGCTGACGCTGGAGAACTGCCTGCAGGGCACGCCCGTCGACACACCGCTGTACGAGAAGCAGGGATACACGGGTGACGCGCAACTTCTGACCGAGACCTATGCGTACAACTACTGGATGCCGAACTACCTCGGTGGATGGTTCGAGAGCAGTGT
>NZ_JAWRXD010000928.1:0-261 GCF_046535215.1 Priestia sp. SIMBA_032
GGGGTTGGCCTCGGAGGCCAGCAGCCGGAGCCGGCGGAGCTTGCTTTCGGTCACCTCGGGCGCCGGATGCAGGGCTGCGGCCTCCTCGGCGGTGAGCATCGCCGGCCGGTGGGTCCGCATGGCCTGACGCTGGGCGGGGGTGTTGAACCGGATGCACGACATATTCCCACCGTAGCCCGGGTTACCGTGTTTCTATGGAAACACTCCTCGCGCGGCTGGACCGCATCGCGGGAGGCCGTCACGCGGGCTACACGGTGCCGG
>NZ_JAWRXD010000929.1:0-261 GCF_046535215.1 Priestia sp. SIMBA_032
TCATTATATCCAAGAACAATTAGCCCCCCTGTTTGTGCGCGAAGTACATTATCTATCCCTTCACGCAGTGGTGTTCCTGGGGCCACGAGCTGTAAAATATTAATCATACTTTTGACACGTTGCTTATTTTCTTCCATAGCCTAGCCTCCTAATGTCAAACGAAGCGCTTCTCCTAAATTAGAAACACCTACAACCTCAATCCCATCCGGAATTGTCCATCCTCCTAAGTTTTTTCTAGGAATAATAACACGTTGAAATCCT
>NZ_JAWRXD010000127.1:0-476 GCF_046535215.1 Priestia sp. SIMBA_032
TAGAAACCTCTGCAATTTTACATAAGAGGCAGATAGAGAAGCGTTTCTTTGACATTTCTTTAATAACTTTATATTTCTTTTGGATAGGTACTGCTTTCATTCCTCCTTTTACACCTGTAAGAGCTTTTTTAACATTTCATTCTCAGCTTCTAATCGTTTTATTTTTGTTTCTGTATCTTCTGGATAAGTAGATGGATGCCCTATTGTAGAGCCTTGTGTTTTTCCTCTTTTTTCTTCAAGGCCTTTCAGGCCTTCAGCTTCAAAGTGTCGAACCCAGCGCAGAACGGTTGTATGGTCAATCCCTAATTCTTTTCCAACGGCCTTACAGCCCATTCCATCCCAAAGATATAAATCGACTGCTTTTTTCTTAAACTCAATGTTGAATGTTCTCCTCTTTTTCCCCATAAAAAATCCCCTCCATAGTAGACAGAATAGGTTGCTTTCTTTTATTTGTCTACTATAAGGGGAGCATACCA
>NZ_JAWRXD010000042.1:0-17159 GCF_046535215.1 Priestia sp. SIMBA_032
AGTCACCTGTACAATATCGGCAACTGGTCGTTTAAAAGGTGTTTTGATCCCTGTCTCAAAAACAGGGGTCAGTCCCGAACCCCCCTAGCTTTAGCTTTTTTATAGCAGCCCCCACCAAATCTTAATTGCCGTTGTTAAAATCAATCCTGCCAGAATTCACTGAAGCACTTTCGTATTCATTTTCTGCCCCACTTTTGCACCGATTGGAGAAGCAATCAGACTTGCAGCAACTAAAATAAGTGCAGGTATAAATGGAACTTGATGCGTTATCAGCTTTCCAACCGTCGAACCAATGGATGAAATAAAGGTAACGGCCAGTGAAGTTGCGATGGTAATTCGAGTTGGAATTTTAAGTGCCACGAGCATCACAGGAACTAAAATAAAGGCCCCTCCTGCTCCTAATACTCCTGCTACGGCTCCGATAAGCAGTGATAAAATAGACGCTAATCCTTTATTGAATTGAAGCTCCCCATCTTTGTTCCAATCTAAATTTTTCTTTGGAAGAAACATCATAATAACCGCAATGAGACCTAAAACTCCATACACAACATTTAATCCTTGTTCACTCATATAATGTGAGCTGTAGCTTCCAAGCATGCTGCCGATTAGGATATTGCTGCCCATATATAAAATTAATGATTTATTTAAAAATCCGCTTTTTCGATACGCCCATACGCCGCCTAATGTGGCAAAGAACACTTGAATAGCTCCTGCACCTGAGACTTGATGAGCCGTTAATGCTTCGACTCCTACTAACGGAGGAATATATAACAGCATCGGATAATTAATAACAGACCCGCCAATACCGACCATACCGGAAATAAACGACCCAATAAATCCAATAAGAAAAAGCGTGATGATAAATGTAAGATCCATCTATAGTCACTCCGTTTCATATAAGGAAAGGGTACCTTTTACAAGAGATACCCTTTTCGTCCATTTTTTCTTATCCTTTTTTAATCCAAAATTTAAGAACGTCGCCTTCTTCTGTCTGAAGAAGCTCATGACCGCCAGATTTCGCCCAAGCTGCAAGGTCGTTTTTTGCCCCTTTATCCGTTGCGTGAATCTCTAACACTTGGCCAGCTTCTAGTTCATTCATTGCTTTTTTTGTTTTAACAATCGGCATTGGACATGCCAGCCCTTTTGCACCTAATACTTTATTTGATTCCATTTCTCTCTCTCCTTTGTTTAGGTTTTAGCGAATCGCACAGCGGTTTGGTCCAATCTCCATTTCACGCTGTTTTTCTTCATCTGGGCTTACTTTCCCCATATTTGTTTCACGAATTTCTTGATACGCATTTGGCTGTGGCGGTAAGTTGTCTGTTACTAAGTGTCTGAACTCTGCTTCGTCTTTAATATTTAATCCGTGATTTTCTGCAAACAACGTACCTAACTTTTCAGCTACGCTGCCGTTGTCATTTAGCTCATCAATAATCATAAAATGAGCTGGCAATACGATTAACTCGTCTGACAATGCTTTATAGCGTGTATAAAGCGTCTCGCGCAGATCGCCTACCCAGTCTTCAGCCATACCAGCTAAATCGGGACGTCCAATTGAATCGATGAACAAAATATCACCTGAAAGCAAGTATTGATCGTCTACGATAAAAGAAGTTGAACCAATCGTATGACCCGGTGAATAAAGAGGCTGAATCGTAATCGTTGTGTTGCCAATTACGACATCACTGCCTTCTTCTAACGCCTTGTAGTCGAACATCACTTCTTCTGCATCTTTTGGAGGCAGCCAGTACGCTGCATTTGTTGCTTCCGCAATAACTCTTCCTCCTGAAATGTGATCTGCATGAAGGTGTGTATCAAATACATGCTTAACTGTGACACCAAGCCCTTTGCCAAAGTTGATATACACATCTGCCATACGCGTCGCGTCAATAATAGCCGCTTCACCGTTTGATATGATCATATAAGATAAGCATCCTTTACCGATACGAACAAACTGATAAATTTCTCCGCCGTCTTTTAAATCGCGGACTTTAACAGGCTCTAAATATTCACTCCACGCTTTCATACCGCCTTTAAGGTACGATACGGTAAGACCCGCTTCTGAAAGCATGTCAGCTACCATCACCGATGAACCTTCTTTGGCACAGACAACTAACACTTCTTTATCAGAAGGGATTTTTTCTAAGATTTCTTCTACTCCGTCTAAAAGATCGAAGTATGGAACATTTAAATGATCGAAGTAATGACCTTCAATTTTCCAATCGCTAAAATCATTTTCATTACGAACATCCAAGATAAATAGCGGTTCTTTATTAATAATTTTAGCTGTAACTTCTTTTGCAGTAAGTACATGCACTGCCATATTAAAATACCCCCCTTAGGTATACGAACTATCAGAATTTTTTAATCCATTATAATCGATTGGTTATTCTACTTTACCTGTCCAGTCACGCATACCAGGAACCACGTTAATTACGTTTTTAAATCCTTGCTTTTTCATCGTTTGCCCTGCCATTTCACTTCGTCTTCCAGAGTGGCAAATAATATAAATTTCATTCTCTTTATTTAGCTCATTCGAACGTTTTTCTACTTCACCAAGCGGAATATGAACTGCGCCTGGAATATGAGCTTCATCGTATTCTTCTACTTCGCGAACGTCTAAAATATGAAGATGTTCATCATTCTCTACCTTTTTCGCAAATTCTTCTAATGAAATTTCAGGAATTGGCGTTACGTTTTCTTCAGCGCCGCCTTTACGAAGAAAGTGGTGCAGAACGTCACCTGCTGTCTCTGTACCTAAATACTCATGACCTGTGCTTTTTGCCCACGCTTGTAAGTCAGCCGTAGAGCCTTTATCCGTTGCTTGAATTTCTAGTACTTGACCTGCTTCTAATTCATTCATTTTCTTCTTTGTTCTTACGATTGGCATTGGACACCCTAACCCTTTTGCATCTAATACGACGTTTGCTTGCATCATTTCTTTTTCCTCCTTGGTTTAAATACTGGCAGGGGTATATTTTTGTCTAAAAAAATTAGACCGTTTCCCCTTTCCACTCCATCATTCCGCCGGTCATATTCGTTACACTGTAGCCTTGCTGCTCAAGAAAACGAGCTGCCATACCGCTTCTGCCACCAGAACGACAGACAACAATATAATTCTTTGCTTTATCTAACTCATGCATACGGAATTCTAATAAAGGAAGCGGGATATTTAACGCGTTTGGAATTTTACCTGTTTTTACTTCCTCTACTTCACGCACATCTAAAATGTGAATTTGTTCTTGTTTTTTTACTAATTGTTCTACTTCTTGTGCCGCTATTGTCTTCACGCTGCGTCTCCTCCTTTTTGATTTATCTCCACGTATTCATGCCGCCTTTAACGTTGGTGATGGATGTAAAACCTTGTTTTTTCAACAGTTTACTTGCTTTCATACTTCTCATTCCGCTTTGACAAATAACGACTACTTCTCTGTCTTTTGAAAGCTGGCCTGTTTGCGCTGGCAGTTCTGACAAAGGAATGTTTCGAAACCCTTTAATATGTTTGGTACGAAATTCATGCGGTGTTCGCACATCGATAAACTGTTTATGTTTATTTTTTAACTCTGCTTTTAATTCCATCGTCGATATTTGCTGTATTCCTTTTACTGGTGCAAAACGCTGATACAAAAACCACAACAGAAAGATGATAATAAGCGCATTGATAATCATATTAACCCTCGCTTCATGAGTTATCTTTTAGATGAATAAGTTTACGTTTCCGTCTTCTGCGTCGGCTAAATACGCCGCTACGCCTGCATATTCAATATTATCTAGCAGCTCTTTTTCCTGTAACCCTAGAAGATCCATCGTCATCGTACAAGCCACTAGCTTCACATCTTGTTCTTGCGCCATTTCGATAAGCTGCGGCAGCGTTAGAGCATTATGCTTTTTCATTACGTTTTTAATCATTTTAGGTCCCATACCTGCAAAGTTCATTTTAGATAAGCCCATTTTATCCGCACCGCGCGGCATCATTTTGCCAAACATCTTTTCTAAAAATCCTTTTTTCACCGGCACCATTTCTTCTTTACGAAGCGCATTCAATCCCCAAAACGTATGGAATATCGTCACTGCATGGTCATAAGCAGCCGCTCCGTTGGCAATAATATAAGCTGCCATCGCTTTGTCATAATCACCGCTAAATAATACAATTGTTGTTCGTTTCTTTTGTTCAGTCATGTTGTCCCTCCTATTACCCTATGGGGGATATTTGTTTTTTAAAAAAATTAGCCTTTTTGAATGTAAAAGATAAATGTACTGCCTTCTTCTTTAAAATCAATAAGCTCGTGTCCTGTTGATTTTGCCCACGCTGTTAAATCACTTTTAGCACCTTTATCTGTCGTTTGCACTTCTAATACTTGGCCTGTTGTTAAAGTATCCATTGCTTTTTTTGTTTTTACGATTGGCATTGGACACGCTAATCCTTTTGCATCTAAAACTTGATCAATGTTCATCGTATTTCTCTCTCCTTTTTATATACATATACCTGTAAGGGTATGTTATATTAAATAATGATATTCGTCAACTTTAAATAAGGTGACAATGATTAACGACTTTTCACTAACAGCTGTACAGCTTCTTTCACTAAACCTTCCGTTGGCTCTCCTTGCTCCAGGCTTTCTCTGACGCACTGTTCAAGATTGCTGCTCACAATGACTCCCATTGTGCGATCAATGGCACTTCTTGCAGCAGATAATTGAGTCACGACGTCTCGGCAGTCTTTTCCTTCTTCCATCATGCTAAGCACGCCTTTTAGCTGCCCTTCAATTGGACGCATGCGATTTTTCACTTGTTGATTATACTCCATAATCGAAAATACCCCTTTCTTTCCTTTACTTTTACACGCTGCTAACTCATAGCTGCGTACGTCAAAACCTTTTTTTCGTAAGAACCGTACGCCTAAATCTAACTCCACTCTATCTCCGGCAATCAGATGAACGCTGGCCTGTGGAATTTCTGAATAAAAGCGTTTGAGATACGCATACGGAATAACTATACTAATCGAATCGCGAACTTCATGATAGTGACGAATATCTACAACCGTTCGCCCAAGTTCTTTTGCTTCAGATTCACGTATGCACTGTATTCCTTTAACGGGATAATAACGTCTGTATGCAATAAATAAAATAGCAAGCAACAACACTGCTATATAGAGCATAACCATCACCGCCTTGCTATTGAATTAATGTTGTTTACACGCTCTATATTATACCCCTATAGGTATATTGTCAAGCAAGAAAATTATATTTAATTTTGCTTGTTTACATAGTTGCTTTACTGCGAACTAGTCCATTTTATACAGCTTAGATATCATAAATGTTGGTCTTTAACTCGCTTTATATATGTACCCCCTACCCTATCGAACAAACATATTCTTCATCATCGTCGCTCGTATACAGCGCTGAAAATCAACCTTACTGCATCATTCACGTCTACACACAAAAGGGTCCAGTTCCCAAGGAGAACTGGACCCTTTTGTGTTAAAAAGCTGATTAGCTTTGATGATAAATATTATGCCATTGATTCCACGAACTGTGTGGATGCTGCTGGTGCCACTGATTCCATGGCACATATGGATTTTGCTGATGCCACTGATTCCACGAACCGTGCGGATACTGCTGATGCCACTGATTCCAAGGTGTGTATGGATGTTGTTGATGCCATTGATTCCATGTGCCGTGCGGATAGTGTTTATGCCACTGCTCCCAAGGTACATGAGGATGTTGCTGATGCCATTGATTCCACGTGCCTTGAGGATGCTGGTGATGCCATTGTTCCCATGGCATATAATGTTGCTGTCCTTGATGCATATTTCGTCAACTCCTTTTCCTTTGCCACATCATATGTTCATTTTTTAATTTAGAGCTTATCTATTTTAAAATATAGGCGTTTAATTAATTATGAATTAAATTACATATTTCTTGTCTTTACTTATAGACATGAGCTCTTGTTTTATAAGTGGAAGCACACATTTATCTAGAAGTACAGAATGAATATTTCTTATGATTGATCTTATTGCTAATAATATTTCTTTAAGAGGTCTATGTGTTTTGGGATGCATTTGTCTTCCCATGAAAAAAGCTAAAAAAACACCTTCTCGAATGAGAAGGTGTTTTGGGATTAACCTACAATATTGTAACCAGCGTCTACGTGTACGATTTCTCCCGTTACGCCGCGTGAAAGATGGCTCAGTAATACAACCGTCATGTCGCCAACTTCTGCTTGCGTTACGTTACGCTTAAGAGGTGCTTTTTCTTCAACATGGTGAAGAATTTGGTTAAAGTCAGAAATGCCTTTCGCTGCAAGTGTACGAATTGGGCCTGCTGAAATCGCATTTACGCGGATATTGTCTTTCCCTAAGTCTAATGCTAAGTATTTTACTGAAGACTCAAGCGCTGCTTTTGCTACGCCCATTACGTTATAGCCTTCAACTGCACGTTCTGCACCAAGGTAGCTCATTGCTACAAGAGAACCGCCTTCTGTCATAAGAGGTTTTGCTGCTTTCGCTACGGCGATCAATGAATAAGCGCTTGTATCTTGAGCAAATGCATATCCGCTTCTTGATGTATTGATGAACTCACCGTTTAAATCCTCTGAGTGAGCAAACGCAACAGAGTGAATCACTCCGTGAACTGTGCCTGCTTCTTCTCCGATTTTTTTGAACGCTGCTTCAATGCTTTCATCGCTGTTCACGTCACATTCAGCAATTAGTGATGCTTGAATTTCATTTTTTTCTAGCAGCTTGTTCAATTTCCCTAGTGAACGCTCTTTACGGTATGTAAAAATTAAGTTTGCTCCTACTTGATGAAGGGCTTTTGCAACACCCCAAGCAATACTTCTGTCGTTGGCAACTCCCATGATCACAATGTTCTTGTTCTTTAATTGTAATAAATCTTCCATATTATCCTCCAAAAAAAATTAGTCATCAATGATGACTAATAGGTAATTGTATAGCTTTATTATAGCACAAAGATGCGCTTAGTTCCTAAGGGTCTTATGAATTAACCGATTTTGTTCTATAAATAATCTCCTACTTATCCGAATCCTGCAGCCATGCTTGCGTTGTTTCAGCAAATTTTTTGGCTGCAGGTGAAAGATGATAACGAGTAGCTAGACCAATTGAACGGTAGCTGTCTACTTGAAACGGAATCGCACGCAGCTCCTGCGGGATCGAATCCAAAAGCATTTCAGGTAAAATGCTAATTCCTAAGTGATGCGTAACCATCGATAAAATAGCACTTTCATCCATTAATTCAAAACGAATGTCAGGCTGAATGCCACGTTCTTCAAACAATTGCTTAATATCATGATAACCGCCGTATGTCGGCATAATAAACGGTTCTTTCTCTAGATCTTCAAAAGAAACGGTTTTCTGATCGTATAGAGCACTTTGATCCGATACGACGCACAGCAGCCGGTCTTTTTTTAAAGAAATAATATGAAATTGACTTGAATGCGTAATGTTGATAAAGCCGCAGTCTATTTCTCCGCTTAGCAGCCACTGTTCAATTTCAAGGTAGTCGCCTTCCTTGAGCTGAATTTGAATCTCAGGGTAGTTTTTCTCCATCAGCTGAATAATTTCAGGAAGCCATTTGGTGGACACGCTTTTAAAAATACCGATTTTAATCGTTCCTTTCGCAAGACCTAAAAGGCTGGCTGCTTCTTGATGAACTTTTTCATTTTCTTGCAGCACTTTCCGAATAGCAAGCAGCATCGTTTCGCCTTCTGTTGTTAAGGTAATACCTGATCTGTTTCGATTTACAAGCGAGAATCCAAATTCCGATTCAAGATTTGTAATAGCATGACTGACCGCTGATTGCGTGAGTGCCATCGCATCTGCCGCTTTTGTAAAGCTTTGCAACTCCGCTACTTTGTTTAAAATTTCATATTTTACTAAACTCATTTTACCCCGTCCTAACATGAATTTAATTCACGTTTATCATTATAAAGATTCATTTTATTAATATCAAATTCCTTTGTATACTGTGGGTACATGATAAAAAATGGAGGTTTGAACGTGAGTTACCGCACACGAGCAAATATGATGATGATTGGGGTAAACGTATTTTGGGGTATGTCGTACGTGTTTATGAAAATGGGGCTGAGTTCACTCGGATCATTTACCATTATTGCGCTTAGATGTTTGATTGCTTTTTTCATTGCCGGGCTGTTTTTTCATAAGCCTTTACGGCAAATGACGTGCAAAACGATTTTATCATCCGCTATTTTAGGCTTTTTACTGTTTTCCGTTTTTGCATTTGTCACGTTTGGCGTCAGCATGACGTCTGCTTCAAACGCCGGATTTCTTGTCAGTTTAACGGTCATTTTTGTTCCGTTGCTCCACTGCTTGTTAGTGAAGAAGCTTCCTTCTTGGCCGATTGGGCTTGGTATTATCACTACCCTAACCGGTATAGGTGTTTTAACTTTAAAGCACTCCTTTCATATGAATACGGGTGATGTGCTTTGCATTGGAACTGCACTGTGTTATGCCATTCATATTACGTTAACTGGCACGTTTACCAAAAATGAAAACCCAATTGCTCTCGGCATTTTACAGCTAGGGTTTGCTGGATTGTTTGCACTGCTTTGCAGCTTTTTATTTGAGCACCCAAGCATTCCCACTACTTTATCATCATGGATTGCCATTTTAGGTCTTGGCGTTCTTTGCAGTGCGATTGGATTCATTTGTCAAGCCATTGCCCAGCGCTACACAACTCCTACTCACACAGGACTTATTTTTGCAACAGAGCCTATTTTTGCTGCGCTGTTTGCCGTTCTTTTTTTACATGAACTGTTTACGCTTAAAGAACTGATTGGTTCTGTTATTGTGGTTGCGGGGATTTTAATTGCTCAGTTAGACAATTTGCTACTTAAAAAAAGAGTTCATTATCAAGAGACATTGCCAAAGTAAAAGCCGCTAGATTTATGAATCTAGCGGCTCACTTTATACCCCATATGTATAAAACTTTTTATCTACGTTCATCACCGGGAAATTTGCAGGCAGCTTTTCTTTCTCTATAGCTTGAAATTCATTTTTCTCATAAAAGCGATGCGCAGCCCTATATTGTAACGTGGTTCCTAAATATATTCTTTCCACTTCTCTCTGTTTTGCCCACGCGATGGCTGTATGCAATAACCGATGAGCTGTTTTAAAGTTTGCTCCTCTATAAGACTTTGCTACAAACATTTTCCGCAGCGCTACTTGACGGCTGCCAATGTCTATTAAAGCTACGCTTCCTACTACTCTTTCGTTGCAAACAGCAACCCAGAAGTTTCCGTTTCCCTGTTGATAAAAGCTTTCGATTTCAAACAAATCAGGCTGATCTTTTTCCGTTATCGGAATTTGGTATTCTTGCTGCTGAATATGAAGAATTAAATCCACTACTTGCTGTTGATACTTGCTAGTATATGGCTCAATACTGATACTTTCACTCAAAACCTCCACCGCCTCTAATCAGTTTACTCCATCTTACTGTTGACTGTTTTTAATACTGCACAGCCTACGTTCATTATAAAACCAATTACAACACCTGCAAGAATTGATATCACACCTACAGCGATAAAATCGCCTTTAGTCGGCTGAAATAAATTCATAGAAAGCAGGCCAAACATAAAAAGCATTGGAATAAGATAACTCAGCATCTTTTTCAACTTCGCACCTCATTTCCTTATCTCTATAAATCCTGTAACCATTTTATCGTATAGGAATTTCCTATTTATTACAATATTTATCTTATTTCATATTTTTATCGAAGAAATGAAAAAAAGTGCCTGCCTCTCGTCCTGACTAATTGAGAGACGGGCACTTTTTTATAAAACGTGACTTGTTGCTTGTAAAAAGAACTGAGACTGTTCATAGTTGTACGTCACTTTTGAAAAGTCAAACGGCTGGCCGTTCGCTAAGTGAAAGAGCGTTTCAATAAATAATTTAGGATCGCCTTCTTTTAATCCTAAGTATGTAGCTTCTTCTCCGTTCAGCTTACCAACGTGAAGATACAGATCGGAAAAACCGATTTTCAAGCCGAGCCCTTCTTTAATGTAATGAAAAATAGATTCTGACACAATTTCGTTGTTTAAGTATGTAACGATGGATTTATTATAAAACGATTCTTCTAGACACAGCGTCTGGCCGTTAATATACCGTACTCTTTTGACATAATACGCGTCGCTATCTTCGGCTATGTTTAAATTTAACGCGGCTTCTTGCGTCGGCTTTCGTACATCTAGCTCAATCACTTCCGATGTTAAATGAAAATCTTCTAGTTCGCTTGTAAATCCTTGGTTAGAAAGCAAGCCGATATATCCTGTTCGCTTATGGCGGCGGACAAAAATGCCGCTTCCTCTCACTTGAAAAACAACGCCTTTTTTCTCTAGCAGATCTAAGGCCTTTGTTACGGTACTTTTGCTCGCCTTGAATTGCGCCATCAGCGTTTCTAATACCGGCAGCTTGTCTCCTTGCTGAAGCATATGTTCTTCAATATAGTTTTCAATTTCAATTGCAATTTGTTGGTATTTAATCATAGCTATACCTCTTTACTGAATTTGTCTCAAGAATAACACGATTATACCATAATCTAACTCCAACCCATAAACTTAAATTATTTATTTACTATTATTTTATTTGGGTATTGATAAATTATACCGATACAATTATACTGAAAGCGTATACTCAACAAAGAGGTTAACGATCACGCCGATTATTATCACATATGCAAACACTTATCGAGAAGTAATCATTGAAGATATTGAAAATAGCGGGCTGAATCAAACATTATTTACCGTAGTGAAATAAGGAGGAACTAACCATGACAAAGATGCCAAAAGATTTTTTATGGGGCGGCGCATTAGCAGCTCATCAATTTGAAGGTGGATGGAACCAAGGCGGAAAAGGACCGAGCGTAGTAGACGTTATGACTGCAGGTGCGCACGGTGTAGCGCGACAAATCACTGAAACAGTAGAAGATAATAAATTTTATCCGAATCACGAAGCAATTGATTTTTATCACCGCTACAAAGAAGATATCGCGCTGTTTGCAGAAATGGGCTTAAAATGCTTGCGAACATCTATCGGCTGGAGCCGTATTTTTCCTAAAGGCGATGAAGCTGAGCCAAACGAAGAAGGACTAAAATTCTACGACGATGTATTTGATGAACTGTTAAAGCATGGAATTGAACCGGTTATTACGCTGTCTCACTTTGAAATGCCCCTGCATTTAGCTCGAGAATACGGCGGATTTAGAAGCCGAAAAACGGTAGATTGCTTTGTGAAATATGCTGAAGTTTGTTTCGACCGCTATAAAGACAAAGTGACGTACTGGATGACGTTTAATGAAATCAACAACAAAATGGACGTAAACAACCCTCTTTTTCTATGGACGAACTCCGGCGTTTCTGTAAAACCGGGTGAAAACGCAAAAGAAGTGATGTATCAAGCGGGACATCACGAACTTTTAGCAAGTGCTCTTGCCGTATCAAAAG
This sequence comes from Priestia sp. SIMBA_032, assembly GCF_046535215.1. Classification (NCBI taxonomy): domain Bacteria; kingdom Bacillati; phylum Bacillota; class Bacilli; order Caryophanales; family Bacillaceae; genus Priestia; species Priestia sp. SIMBA_032. The sequence goes on from NZ_JAWRXD010000042.1 coordinate 11,479, forward strand.
GAAAAGAAATCAATCCAAATTTCCAAATTGGAGCGATGGTGTCACACGTGCCAATTTATCCTTATTCTTCAAATCCTGAAGATGTGATGTTAGCAGAAGAAACAATGAGACAGCGCTACTTCTTCCCTGACGTTCAAGTTCGCGGCTATTACCCAAGCTATGCGTTAAAAGAATTCGAACGGGAAGGCTATCATATTCCGTTTGAAGAAGGCGATGAAGAAATTTTACGAAATGGAAAAGTGGACTATTTAGGCTTCAGCTATTACATGTCAACAACTGTTAAAAGTGACGTTGAAGCTGACAACACGGGCGATATCGTAAACGGCGGATTGCCAAACGGCGTAGCAAACCCTTATATCAAATCAAGCGATTGGGGCTGGTCGATCGATCCAACGGGCTTGCGCTATACGTTAAATCGCTTCTACGACCGCTATCAAATTCCATTATTCATCGTAGAAAACGGATTTGGCGCCATTGATACGGTTGAAGAAGACGGTTCTATTCATGACGCATCACGAATTGAATATTTAAAATCGCACATCGAAGCGTTAGAAAAAGCCGTGACGTACGATGGCGTTGATTTAATGGGCTACACGCCGTGGGGAATTATTGATATTGTTTCCTTTACAACAGGCGAAATGAAAAAGCGATACGGCATGATTTATGTCGACCGTGACAACGAAGGAAACGGATCAATGAAACGCTATAAAAAAGATTCCTTTAACTGGTATAAACATGTGATTGAAACAAACGGTGAAGAACTATAAAAAATTAGAAAAGATGGGCTCCTGCGTAAAGACACAGGAACCCATCTTTTTTAGTGTAAGAATAAATTCAAATTTCTTATCTCGGTCTATCTACTAGCTGTGTTTGCGCAATTTCTGTTTGTTTAATTCCCGCTCGTTGAATTTCATCAGCAAACGATTCATGTTTCAGCGTTTTGATTACCTTTTCGCTTCCATCTCGAAGAGTATACACTCTAAATTCATACATACTCTGCCCTCTCCTTTAAGCTATGATTGATGCGATACATTAGATGCGCTCCTGTTAAAAGCAACTCATAATAGAGGTTACTTTTTACTCTTCTTTACTTTACCCACTTTTTAGGAAACTAGACAAAGAGATTTAATCTGACGCGATAGAAAACAAGCAAAGGCTTTTATAGGTGGAATGTTATTATTCAAAGATGGTTCCTTTTTTAAATTTTGAATGTTTAAAAGTAAATTTCGTCAAAAGAATATAAGAGATTCCTGCGACTACTACTCCTATAATCCAGCCTAAATCAACTTCGATAAACGCAGCACCTGCTCCGATAAGCATCGCAAGCATGGCGCACGGATTGCAGCCGGAGAACGGCCCTTTTTCTTGATACAATTCTTCTACGTTTACTCTTTGTTTTCGTAAAATATAGTAATCGACTAGTAAAATAGAAACAATCGGCCCTAAAAAAGCAGAGTAAATTAAAATGAACAGCCCAAGACCTGCAGCTGACGAATCTTGAACAAGCACCCAAGGGAATGAACAGAAAGCAAGCAGTCCGGTAATCGTAACCGCTACTTTATAGTTTGCTTTTGTCAGCAGCGTAATCACATACGTAGGCGGAATAATATTCGCCACCATGTTTACGGCAATAACGCCAATCACAATAAAAGACGATACAGCGACGGTGATATACGAATTATCCACTACAACCGCAAACGCTTTAACTGGATTGGAAATACCCGTAGCAGAAGCAAGCATAGCACCGATTGTAAGAACAAATCCGTAGGCTATTAGAATCGGTGTAAAATATAAAAATCCGCGCTTTTTGTCGCTAATTCCCGGCTTCAGTTCTCTAGAGTAATCGGCTGCGCTTAGAAAAATCGCCGCATAATTACCCATAAACATCATAATAAAAGAAAAGAACGGAAGTCCCCATGAACCTTTAGTATGTACCCACTTCTCCCCTACTACCTCACTATGAGAAGTTAAAAGAACACCAAATACATAAACAAGGCCAAGCAATATAATGATCGAAGCAAGCATCTCTACCCATTTAACCGCGTGGAAGCTGTACAGGGAAAGCACAATTTGCAGCAGCTGAATGATAATAAAACAAAGAACAAGATTATCAAAAGACCCTTTGCTCACAATTTTACCAATTTCGTTTAAAGCTGTACCGCCTGTCCAGCTTTGAAAACCATACCAAATGATAGCTGGAATACCTCGTAAAAGAGACGATATAACGGATCCTTTTATTCCAAAAGACATTCGAAGCTGCATCACATACGGTATGCCGGTCTTATAGCCAATTCGATCGTTTAATACAAAAAAAGTAGAAATAATACCAATGGCAATAATCGCTGCCACAAACGTTTGAAAAAGATTTAATACCGCAGTACCTGCAATTACCAAGCTAGCTCCAAGCGTCATATTTCCTAAATTAACGCCGTCTCCAATCCACATAAACATATAAGACATCGGAGTTAGCTTTCGATCACTTTCCGCTTTTGGCTTTAGTGAAGGATCAAGACCACTATCTTGATGAGCATGCACCTCTTCGATAACAGAACTTGTTGCGTTTGTAGACACTATACGTTCAACTCCTTTTTTTATGGTGTTTCTACTTTCGAACGTAACATCAAATGTTAGTTAACTTAACATGTACATAGTGTATACGAATTTTAACGCAAGTTCATTATTATTTATGTGAATTTTCTGATATCAATTTGTGCGATTTGACTAATTGTTATGGAAACTTGAGCCGGTAACGTACAAAGGTTGATGATAATAAAAAAACCAAGCGCTTATTGTAAGCGCTTGGATGAGTCAGCTAGTATTTATTTTTCACAGGCAATATAGTCTTTATCTCGATCTAGCTTTGTATTGGCATCATACAGTGATTTTGATACGTACGGCTTGTACTTTGTTTTGCCGCCTTTATTTTTTACATTAGCCGTACGAGCTACGCCGCCTTTATAGTCTTTGTTTAATTCCGTGCAGTTTTTGTAAGACTTAGCTGCCGCATCTACGTTTGAAGCTGTGCTAAAAGATACACTTGTTAATAAACCGAAAGATAGAACAATTGGAAAAATCTTTTTCATAACAGATACTTCCTTTCTATATTTTGTCTAATTAATAATAGAATGTTCTATCAATCTTTTCAATCTTTTTTTTACATTTAAACTACTATTATCCATTTTTTATTTATGATTAACTTTAAGAGCCTTGACTGCTTGTTTAGCCGCTTCTGCAATTAGTTTATCATTATACTCCGCATCTTTTTCCGTACGATTGGAAAGGATCGCAAGAACAATTGGCTCTCCGTTTGGCGGCCAAAGAATGGCAATATCATTTCGCGTTGCGTATGAGCCTGCGCCTGTCTTATCGGCTACTTCCCAGCTTTTCGGCACGCCGGCTCGTATTAACGCATCCCCTGTTGTATTTCGCTTCATCCAATCCGTTAGAAGTTCACGCTTTTCTGCAGGAAGTGCCTGTCCAAGTACATATGTTTGAAGACTTGTAGCGAGTGCTCTTGGTGTACTTGTATCGTGGGTTTCTCCTGGATTCACTTCATTTAAATCCGGTTCAAACCGTTCAGGCAACGTTACATTGTCCCCTATTTTTTCTAAAGCTTCTTTAAATCCGTCCGGTCCGCCCAGCTGCTGCAGAATTAAGTTCCCTGCCGTATTGTCGCTGTAGCGAAGCGATGCATCCGCGAGTTCTCGAAGAGTCATGCCTGTATCAACATGTTTTTCTGTAATTGGATTGTAGTTCACAAGGTCATCGCGCGTATAAAAGATTCGCTCGTTGAGATCTTCGATTGACTTCTGCTGTAAAAGTGCACCGACAGCGAGAGCCTTATGAGTAGACGCATAAGCAAAACGCTCGTCCGGATGATACGTGACCGTTTTATTTGTACCCGTATCTAATGCAAAAACACCAAGATTCGCATCATATTTGTCTTCAAGCTTAGCAAACTCTCGATCACTTTTATTTTCTTGTCTTTGACATTTTACCGTTTCAGCATGTACCTCGCTGCTTGAAAAGCCTACAACCGCCGCGCACGAAAGAGCGAATACAGGAAGCATTTTTTGGAGCTTTGAAGCGCGAAACATCTTTTTCCATGTCTTCATTACCCTTCAACACCTTTCAAAAAAAGTATTTAGTATGTATTCTCTTAGGTAGAGATTACCAACAATGCTATTTTATCAATTGTTTACTCTCACAAACATGATAGTTTTATCACATTTATATAATAAAAGTGACTCACACTGAAGATGAGCAGTATAAAAACCGTAAGTACTTTAAAAAATAGGCGGCGTAACGGAAAATAAAATAACGGCTTTCTCTTCAAACGTATTCTCCCATTTATGATTCAGATGCGAAGGAATTTTGACACTATCTCCTTTTTCTAGCACGTATACTTCCTTGTCCAAATACACTTTAATTTTCCCTTCTAAGACGTATGCCACTTCCTCTCCTTTATGTGCTAAAGGAGTTTCTGATGAAGCCATCATCGGCGGTACTTCCATAATGGCCGTAGCTAGATTCCCTGTGAAATCGGGTGATAACAGCGAATACGTTAGCTCTTTTACCTTCATTATTTTACGCTCATTCGACCTTACGACTAAATGAGATGTGTTTATTTCTTCGAGCAAAAAACTGAAGGTAGGCACATCGAGGCTTTTTGCTAAAAGTTTAAGCGTTGAAATGGACGGGTTAGCTAATCCCCGTTCAATTTGACTTAACATAGATGGCGTGATGTCCGCTAATTTTGCTAATTCTCGACTGCTTAGCCCCTTTTCTTTTCGAAATTTCTCTACTTTTTTTCCAATATCTATGTTTTCCATGATGATTCCTCCGCAAAAGATATTTAATTAAATTTAATTTCATTAAATAAAACTTAATAAACAACGTTACTTATGTTAAATTATATTTAATAAATAAAATATATTTTAATACTATCACAGTAAGGAGGAAGAAAAAAATGAATGACATCTTGACCTTTTTGGTTCTCACATTATTTGTTATTATGAGTCCTGGTATCGATACTGCTCTTATCACCAAACGAACGATGGCAGATGGACAAACGGGCGGCTATAAAATGGCATTGGGGTTAGCCAGCGGCTCTTTAGTTCATACACTCGCCGCTACGTTTGGTTTATCAGCTCTTCTTCTTCAGTCAGCTCTTGCATTTGAAATCGTAAAATACGCAGGAGCCGTCTATTTAATGTACTTAGGAATTTCTGCTTTCCGTTCTAAAAAAAGCGATACAGGTTCTTCTGCAAAAGAAGAAAAAACAAAAGAAACATCTGCTTTTCGTCAAGGTCTTGTCTCAAACGTTCTGAATCCAAAAGTGGCGGTATTTTTCTTAACTTTTTTACCTCAATTTGTTCAAAGTGATCAAAACGTAACGCTTCAATTACTTCTGATGGGCATAACGTATACGGTCCTTGCTATCACGTGGTTTTTCGTATTCGTCTTTTTTATTAACTATTTACGGAAATGGCTTACAACGCCTAGCGTTCAGCGCTTTATGGATAAAGCAACAGGCGTCGTGTTAATCGGGTTTGGATTAAAGCTTGCTTTTGAAAAACATAAATAACAAAAAAGCTATCTGTTTTGAACTGCACCCCAATTGTTAGACAAAGAAACTCTAATGATTGGGGTGCTTTTATGTCAAGACATACATTTGAAGA
>NZ_JAWRXD010000930.1:0-261 GCF_046535215.1 Priestia sp. SIMBA_032
TCTAGGTCTGCACTCACGAGAACAGTCTAGGTGGTGGCGAACCGGCCGCTGACCACGCCGCCTCGCAGGCCGGCCAGAGGCACAGGTCGGCAGTGCTCTGGCGCCCCGAACCAGCACGTCGCCGGGTAGTCTGTGCCTCGCGCGCCGGGGGTGGCGCGACCGGGGGGACACGGGGGACATCATGAATGACAAGGCAGCCACACCGGGCTCTCGCTCGGCCGTGGCCAAAGCACGCCGGCTGTTCGACTTCGCTGTGCTCAG
>NZ_JAWRXD010000931.1:0-261 GCF_046535215.1 Priestia sp. SIMBA_032
GTCGAAGCAGCTACGGCTGCATTGCTTACTGTGTCGAACACCGTACCGATCGTCATGCGTGCTGTTGCCATGTCATGCTCCTTAACGTTAAGTGGCTGATATGCCAGCAGCGCCGCAGGCGCCGTGTACTGTGTATAGAGCCGGGGTATGAGTACCACCCTCCGTTCGATGACCGGGGGGGTGTACCTGTGTATGGTGGCCTGACGGCCCCCTACCTGCTGTGAGAAGTAACTATGAACATCTGCCAAACCCGATCTGCCT
>NZ_JAWRXD010000932.1:0-261 GCF_046535215.1 Priestia sp. SIMBA_032
GCCACCAGCGAATCGTGGAACGACAGACAGACCGGGCAGAAGGTCGAGAAGACCGAATGGCACCGGGTGGTGCTGTTCGGCAAGGTCGCCGAAATCGCTGGCGAGTATCTACGCAAGGGCTCCCAGTGCTACATCGAGGGCAAGCTCAAGACCCGCGAATGGGAAAAGGACGGCATCAAGCGGTACAGCACCGAGGTGCATGTCGACATCAACGGAACTATGCAGCTGCTGGGCGGCCGGCCTGACAACCAAGGCGGCCAG
>NZ_JAWRXD010000933.1:0-261 GCF_046535215.1 Priestia sp. SIMBA_032
CGTCGGGACGCAGTTCGCCGGCCTCGTGCGCGAGTTCCATCAACTCGGTGAACAGGGCGAGCAGGGGTGCGTGGGCGATCTTGACCTCGGCGGGATGCGTCAGCAGCAATTGCGGCGCGAAGTCGTTGAACAGCGGACGCTTGGCGTTGGGGTCGGGCCTGCAGAGCTCAAAGAGCAGCTGAACAGCAACTTGTAGGCGGGCCAGGGGATCGGTCTGCCCGGCGGCAGCGGCCCGGATCTGATCGGCCGACCGGCCAAGGG
>NZ_JAWRXD010000934.1:0-261 GCF_046535215.1 Priestia sp. SIMBA_032
GCAAGCACGTCGTTGACATCGACATGTCTGCCGGGATCCGGACGCCCAAGGATTTTCTGATCCTTGGCAACGTGAAAGTCGCGGCCGGAAGGTGAAGACATGAATTCCTCCCCTTATCGCGACGAAACCTATCGAGCACTGCGACGCGGAGACGACCTCCTCATTCTGAGTGTTGAAGACCAGTTGAGGATCGGATCCGGTAGCGACGTGCCACTCGACCTGTCGTCATATCGGAGCGTGCGGATTTACGCAGAAAGCGTC
>NZ_JAWRXD010000935.1:0-261 GCF_046535215.1 Priestia sp. SIMBA_032
GACTTGAACAGCCCCGCCAACGTGTCGTATGCACCAACGGTGAAGATCAGATCGAGAATCTGCTGGGTGCCCAGTTGCGCGGCGAGCGTCTGCCAGGTCGTCGGGCCGATACAACCATCGCCGATGAGTTCGTCAACGGCCGCGAGCATGGCAGCATCCAGGTCGTCCCAGAAAGGCGCCGTGGGGCCGTATGCGATCCGGCCGACCTCTTCGTCGGTCAGCCCGGCATCGCGGGCCATGAAGAGATGTTGAATCCACTCG
>NZ_JAWRXD010000936.1:0-261 GCF_046535215.1 Priestia sp. SIMBA_032
CTTGTTTTTTGGAAGAAGCGTTATTATGCTGCGATGATTGTGTATCCAATGGGAATTTTAATAACACATCTTGTGAATAAAGGGATAAAAGAGATTGTAAAGAGAGAACGTCCGTCATTAAATGAAGCGTTAGATGCACTTGGATATAGTTTTCCTAGTGGACATGCAATGCTATCGATTATGACATTTGGATTTCTTGCTTATATCATTGCTGCTAATTTGAAAAGCATAGCTGGGAAATGTGTCATAACGATTTTGATG
>NZ_JAWRXD010000128.1:0-476 GCF_046535215.1 Priestia sp. SIMBA_032
ATTGAACATATGAACAATCATTCATATATCTTATACTCTTATTATATGAGCGCCTACTCATATGTGTCAATGAAATCTGAATTTTTTTATGAACATTTCGTTCACATTTTAGTAAGGCATATACATATTTTCCGCATCCTCTATATTCTCATACAAAAAAGGATGTACAATTCGCACACCCTTTTTTCATATTCCGACATAAAAATTCAACAAAGTAATATATGTTCCCTTTATTTCAACAAAAGAAAAAGCCTTGCGCGCTCCCTAGACGCACAAGGCTTACTGTGTTTATATCCCTTTAATTAGCTTGTTCTAAATTATCCTGCGAACTTCCATCGTCTTTTAAATGACTATGTTTTTTCGAATAAACAAAGTATACAACTACTCCAATCGCTAACCAAATACCAAAGTATATCCATGTTGTTAACGGTAAATTTACCATTAAGAATAGACAACATGCAATTGAAATAATCGGT
>NZ_JAWRXD010000937.1:0-261 GCF_046535215.1 Priestia sp. SIMBA_032
GGCGGTCTCTCGCCGCTCCGCCGGAGCGCCGCCGCGGAAGCGGCCGAAGTCGATGACCGGGACCGCCTCGACGGCGATGCGCGTGCCGACGAGGCTGGGATCGAGCTGCTCGGCGACGGACTCGCCGGCGGCGTCCGGCCCGGCGGGATCTGGGGCGGGACCTGGGACGGGATCTGCAGTCATGGCCACGGCACCTCGATCTATCGGAGCTGCTTTTTGACAGGTACCACAGCAAATCTGTTACTTCCAACAACCTCGGCT
>NZ_JAWRXD010000938.1:0-261 GCF_046535215.1 Priestia sp. SIMBA_032
GTTCATAAGCTGCGTATCCCGCTAAACAAAGTAACACTACAATAATCGTAAGCTTCCGCCACATTTTATATCACCCTAACGTATTATCTTCTTTTAACACATTCATCAAAATACTATATACCTTATTTTAGCTTATACGGACAAGCTTGGAAATATTCAGAGTCGAAATAATTAGAATATTCTTATTTAAAGTGTAATTTTTTCCTTTTTATCATATAATTAGAAAAACAGATGAAGTGTTGTTTATCTTCTTATGGGCCC
>NZ_JAWRXD010000939.1:0-261 GCF_046535215.1 Priestia sp. SIMBA_032
CTTTCTTTCTTATTCTTCATCCAATCCCAACCGCTATTTACCCACTTTTGATTATTGCTACTCGTTATACTTGCAGCAATAAACGGTGAAACAAATACAGCAGTTGAATAACTACCAATATTGGATCCGTTTAATTGATAACCATCCACAATTTTAGAAGGATTTCCATTCGTTTTATTTTGAATCCATGAAGAGACTTTATCAGAAATGACTTTACTTCTTTTCTCGCCGTACATCGCATAGTCCATTACAATTCTCAAT
>NZ_JAWRXD010000940.1:0-261 GCF_046535215.1 Priestia sp. SIMBA_032
CTCTCATTTAACTTAGCTGCTTTCATTACTTCTAAATAATTACTTTTGTTTACTGTAGAAGCCAAATAAGAAGGAATAATAACAAATCTAAACACCTGATTGTTTAAATAAGCAGGTCTACTTGCAATATTGTCTCCTCCGACAAAAATCGTAAACGACTGAATGCTAAAATTATAATCGTATGTAATTGATTCACCATTTGAAAAATACACATCTCTAGGTATCAATTGCCAAACATCAGAACCCGAACTATTTGTTCCT
>NZ_JAWRXD010000941.1:0-261 GCF_046535215.1 Priestia sp. SIMBA_032
TTCCTCATTTTCTTTTTGAACAATAGCATATTTAGCTGTAGCTGGATCACCTGGTATTGAGCCTATAAACATAGGTGCATAAATGGTAACTGTATCCCCAATCTGGATATTTTTAAGTACCTCTGGGGAAGAAACCATAGCGTATACACTTGAGTTTTTACTAGAAACCACCAATCCATCTTCCGTTTTTTCAATAACTTTACCTGAAAGTTTTTGATGTTGAGCCAGAGCATTTTGTTCTTTTTTATCGACTTCTGATAT
>NZ_JAWRXD010000942.1:0-261 GCF_046535215.1 Priestia sp. SIMBA_032
GGTCGATTAATTCTAAAGCAACTTTACGTGCATCTGCTTTACTCATCCCTTGGTGTTTAATAAGGCCTTCCATAATTTGATTTCCAATTGTCATCGTTGGGTTTAATGATGTCATTGGATCTTGGAAAATCATCGCGATATCTTTACCACGTACTTGCTGCATTTCTTTTTCTGTTAATTTCGTTAAGTCACGACCTTCAAATACAATCTCACCATTTTTAATGCGTCCAGGAGGATTCGGAATTAATCCCATTAACGCTT
>NZ_JAWRXD010000943.1:0-261 GCF_046535215.1 Priestia sp. SIMBA_032
CCTCTGGCTGGGGGCAGGATGGGCCGCTCTCGCACCTGCCGGGACTGGATATCATGGCGCAAGCTCGCAGCGGTCTGATGAGTATCACTGGCTACCCCGATTTGCCCCCGGTGAAGGTTGGAGTGCCGATATGCGACCTCACCACAGCTCTTTATGTTTCCCTTGGGATCACGGCTGCACTCTACGAGCGGAATGCCTCTGGAATTGGCCAGTACATTGATGTCTCGCTGATGGAGTCAGGAGTGTCCTTTGCGGTGTGGG
>NZ_JAWRXD010000944.1:0-261 GCF_046535215.1 Priestia sp. SIMBA_032
GACCGGCCCTACGGACGGATCGGCGTACCGACGCTGGTCGTGGAGGGTGAGTGCGATAAACTCCTGCCCCCTGGCTGGGCAAAGGAACTGGCCGACCGGGTGCGGGTGGGGACCTCGGCGGTGATTCCGCAGGCCGGTCATTGTCCGCAGATCGAACAGCCGGCCGCGGTGAGCCGGCTCCTCATCGAATTCTTCGAGAACCAGTGCGCGGGTCCGCGCACGACCGAACAACGGAGGTGATGGCGATGGGCGAACTGTCAG
>NZ_JAWRXD010000945.1:0-261 GCF_046535215.1 Priestia sp. SIMBA_032
CGCGGTGGCCCGTGCTGCGACGCGTCCGTACCGACTCTACGCGGGCGCTGCTGCACTGACGGTCGCAGCGGCGATCGTCAGCGTGCCCGCGCAGGCCGCGCTCGGCGGCGCGCCGATGTACACGCCCGGCTCGGGCGCCACGCTCGTTCGCAGCGCCCTCGCATCGACGGGGTCGGCTGCCACAAACACACCACAAGCCTCCCGCCTCTCCCAGCAATCCGCATCCACACCAACGGCCTACACCATCAACGAAACCACGCT
>NZ_JAWRXD010000946.1:0-261 GCF_046535215.1 Priestia sp. SIMBA_032
GTGTTCATCCTACTTTTCCTTTTCAACGCTTTTACGTATAACAAGTATTTTACGACTTAATCACAGAAAAATCAAACTTTTATCCAGAACGAAAAGGAAATCCCATCCTCCCGCCGAATACCTATACGTTCACAAAAGGAGTGATAACATTGAACCAAAAACAACTAAGCACTATAAATGAAAAAAGCTGGAATACAGCTGCTTATGAAGCTTGGACGAATCGCCACGGGGCACCAGCTGATTATGCGAAAAAAATCATGG
>NZ_JAWRXD010000947.1:0-261 GCF_046535215.1 Priestia sp. SIMBA_032
GGGTCGACGAGGAGGCTCTGCCCGAGACCGTTCGGTGCCGCGGCGTTGACGCTCGCGACGAAGACCTGGTTCACGATGGCGTTCGCCTTGGCGATGGTGATCTCCTGCGCGCGGTCGGAGGTCGGCGTCTGCACCAGGTTCAGGATGAGCTCCGCGCCCATCCAGGCCAAGTGGCGGCTGGACTCCGGGAACCAGGCGTCGTAGCAGATCGAGAGGCCGATGCGGCCGAAGCCGGCCATGTCGAAGACGACGAACTCATCG
>NZ_JAWRXD010000948.1:0-261 GCF_046535215.1 Priestia sp. SIMBA_032
CTGGGAATTCTTTTTGTACTTCTTTGTTTAATACTGGTTTATATTTAATCATATAAGTAACTTGTAACAATGAGCGTTTTAACAAACTATCTTCAATGAGATACGCTACTTTATTAAATAAATGTACATATTCCTCAATATTGGAATAACTATTAAAATGAGCTAATACTCTACTTTTTATACTAAAAGCGTTGCCTACATAAATAATATTGTCATTATAGTCTTTAATGAAATAAATACCACTGTCAGATTTTTTCAATT
>NZ_JAWRXD010000949.1:0-261 GCF_046535215.1 Priestia sp. SIMBA_032
GTCACGTTGACCGCGGACCCGAATGATCTGCCCCCGTTGTGGATGGTCGCGGTCAGTGGGTTGCTCGGGGTCGGCGGCCATCTACTCAACGTCGCGCCCGACCTCGGCGACGACGACGCCACCGGCGTTCGGGGACTTCCGCACATCCTGGGCGCCCGGCGCATCCCCTACGTCGCAGCGGCCCTGCTCGTCGGGGCGACGGCCATCGCGGTGATCGCGAACTCACACCTGCCGTGGATGTGGGCCGGCCTGGCGGTGGTG
>NZ_JAWRXD010000950.1:0-261 GCF_046535215.1 Priestia sp. SIMBA_032
TCACAACTTTTCTGACTCTACATTTCAAAATAAGCTCAATTTATACTACAAAAAATCCACTGACAAATTTAAAAACAAATTAGAAAAAGAAGCAAAAAAATACTATAAAGAGACAGAAGGATCTAGTACACCATTTCATCCGTACGTAGCAAATGTTGATTATAAAGTCTCTTTAAACAAACCACCTTTTCTTAGCCTATATGTGAATTACTATCAATATACTGGCGGAGCACACGGTCTTTATACGTGGAAGGCAAATAC
>NZ_JAWRXD010000951.1:0-261 GCF_046535215.1 Priestia sp. SIMBA_032
TGGATCAACGATATGATGTTGGCGAAGGGCTTGCGCAGGTTGGCGAGGCCGGTATCGGTTGCGCGATACTTTAGCCGTGCCTGAGCCGCTTGCGGTGAAAGTCGCTTGGGCGGTTCTTTGGCTGAGATTTACCCACAAATCGACGCAGCATTTTGGTAGCGGCGCACGAGGTGCTTGTAAACAGCGGCAGACAATGTTAACTTCGCGCAACTTCATTGTCTGTGATGTATGGCATTGTCTGGCACCGACGACCTTGACGAT
>NZ_JAWRXD010000952.1:0-261 GCF_046535215.1 Priestia sp. SIMBA_032
CATGCCCATCCAACCGTCGAGCGTGCCGAAGTTGCACAGACGTCGAGCGCCTCCTGCATCTTTGGCACGCTCGATGGCAACTAAGGCACGGTCGACGGTCGGTTTGGCACGCTCGACGGTAACTAAGGCACGGTCGACGGTCGGTTCGGCACGGTCGACGGTCGGTTCGGCACGCTCGACGGTCAGGCGGCGGTGGCGTCCGCGGTGGCCTGGGCGACGACGGTGCCATCCGGCTGAATCATCGCTGCGGTGACCGAACAG
>NZ_JAWRXD010000953.1:0-261 GCF_046535215.1 Priestia sp. SIMBA_032
GCGCTACATCCGCGACGCCGGGCCGGAGCTGGAGCGCCTCCACATGCTCACCCGTGCCGACGTCACCACGCGCAACAGGCGGAAGGCCGACCGCCTGGGGTTCGCGTACGACGACCTCGAGGCCCGCATCCGCGAGCTGCAGGAGCGGGAGGAGCTGGAGGCCGTCCGGCCCGACCTCGACGGCGAGCAGGTGATGGCCATCCTGGGTATCCGCCCGGGGCGCGAGGTGGGGCAGGCGATGAAGTTCCTGCTCGAACTGCG
>NZ_JAWRXD010000954.1:0-261 GCF_046535215.1 Priestia sp. SIMBA_032
GTGGGCGGCGCGCTGGCCAATTATTTTCGGCAGGGCAACCTCACCGCGTTGCGTGAGCTCGCGTTGCTCTGGCTGGCGGACCAGGTGGACGACAACCTGGCGGCATATCGTGCCGCGCACGACATCACCGCCACCTGGGAGGCCCGTGAGCGGGTGGTGGTGGCGTTGACCGGTGGGCCCGAGTCGGCGACCTTGCTGCGGCGGGCGAGCCGGATCGCGTCCAGATCGAGCGCCGAACTCGTCGTGGTGCACATCGTGCGG
>NZ_JAWRXD010000955.1:0-261 GCF_046535215.1 Priestia sp. SIMBA_032
TGATGCCCGTCGATCGCCGGGAACGCGCGTCCGTGACGACACGCCTCGCCGGGGTGGTCTCCGGCACATCGGCGGGCAAGCGGCTGGCCGCGCTGCGCGGCGAGCTCAGGATGCGGCGGGCCCCCCTCCATTGGACCAACATGTTCGGGGTCGCCGCCTTCGCAGCCGTGATGGTCCTGTTCGTGACCGGCTTCCTCCTGATGTTCGTCTACACACCGTCGAGCACGCGGGTGACCTACGACGGTCCGTACCTGCCGCTAG
>NZ_JAWRXD010000956.1:0-260 GCF_046535215.1 Priestia sp. SIMBA_032
GTTAAAACGAGCTAACTATCCTTGCGACAAAATACATGGTGGTATGGTACAAGAAGATCGTTTTGAAGTCATGGATGATTTTAGAAAAGGGAAATTCCGTTATTTAGTAGCAACAGACGTGGCTGCGAGAGGAATCGATATTGATAATATTACACATGTTATTAATTATGATATTCCACTTGAAAAAGAAAGCTATGTACATCGTACTGGAAGAACGGGACGAGCTGGAAATAGTGGAAAAGCTATTACATTTATAACAC
>NZ_JAWRXD010000957.1:0-260 GCF_046535215.1 Priestia sp. SIMBA_032
TTCAAAGGGATTCATGCCTCTACTATTGGAGAATATCAAATCGCAAAAGAAAGTTATGAAAACGCAGAAAAACTTTTAGACTGCATTCCTGATGAATTGGAAAAAGCGGAATTTTATTATAAAGTTGGAGCTTTCCATTATGACATATATCAAGGGCTATTATCTTATAAAAAAGTATCAGAGGCAAGAGAAATCTTTGCTCAACATGCTGGGTATGAGATCAATGTAGCATTCTGTGATAATCTTATAGGCTTAGCTTG
>NZ_JAWRXD010000958.1:0-260 GCF_046535215.1 Priestia sp. SIMBA_032
GGGGATAGTTCAATTCAGCCCGGATATTCTTTAGGGGTTGTTGCTGAGAAACCAGAGGGGGAAATAGTGTCAGTTGAGAAGGAAGGTATTATATTTTTTGTAGATTCTGATGATCTTTGGTATTTTCAAAACTATGATTTATTTGTAAGTTATCATGAGGAGATGGAAGAAATTCAATTTAATTATGTAAAATAATAACTTTATTAAAAATGAATAAGTTTTATATAAAAATTATATTTAAGAGATAGTGAAATAAATAT
>NZ_JAWRXD010000959.1:0-260 GCF_046535215.1 Priestia sp. SIMBA_032
TGCAAGTGTATATTCTTCTAGACTTTCTTTGAAATCTTCAAAGAAGTTTACATTCTCATTAATAAATTCCTGATCATGCCAACCTCGATCAATCATATATTTTGTAACAGCCATTAACCAAACTTGATCTGTTCCTTGTTTTGGACTAATAAAGACATCTGATCGCTCTGCCATTTCTGTTTTACGAAGATCAGCTACAATTAACTTTTGTCCGTGTAATTTATGTGCACGTTTAATACGTGTAGCTAAAACAGGATGAC
>NZ_JAWRXD010000960.1:0-260 GCF_046535215.1 Priestia sp. SIMBA_032
TGACATGAAAAACAAACCAAAACTCTCAATACTTCGAGGCCTGCTATTTACTTACTGCGTCGAGAACTCTAAAAATCTTGAGCGAGAAGAAACAATAGCTTCTAAAGACGTCAACAGTTCGAAAGAGCTAGCAGAACTCTTCGACATATTGACGAGACCTGAGTTTCTACCATACAGAGAAGATGAACAGCAGTCGTTCATAGAAACCCTTCAACACTTCTTAGAAGCAGGAGAAAGCTTTGAATTCGTTTTTTATTTAT
>NZ_JAWRXD010000961.1:0-260 GCF_046535215.1 Priestia sp. SIMBA_032
CTTATGTGCATGCTGGGCGACCGGTTGCCCGCCCGCCGCAAGCCCTCGAAACCGGTTGAGGCGCAGAAATGCTAGCGGTCGACGACGAAGAGGCAAACCTCACGGTCCTGGAAGGCGACGACCGAAAGCGCCTGGTCAACTGGATAGACGAGCACCATCCGGCTGAGGCTACCGTCGATAACGGCGATGGCACGCTGACTGTGGCGGTCACCTGTTGCCATCAAAATGGCAGCCGGACCGTTGACCGGAGTTCAATCCCG
>NZ_JAWRXD010000043.1:0-17029 GCF_046535215.1 Priestia sp. SIMBA_032
GAAAGGGTCACTTTTCCTGTATTTGCTATATTCGGTTTTATATGTTACGATTAAGTTAATTATTTTTGTTCGGTGTAGGATTAAGAGAAGAGAAATCTCTTCCATAGAAATTTTCATCTTAAGATAGTATGGTTGGACAAGGGTAGTAATATAAGTGTGGAGTATTCCACACTAGGAGGCAATATTATGGAACAAGGTACAGTGAAATGGTTTAATGCAGACAAAGGCTTCGGTTTTATCGAAATTGAAGGCGGAGACGATGTATTCGTACATTTCAGCTCTATTCAAAGTGAAGGCTTTAAATCGTTAGACGAAGGTCAAAAAGTAACGTTTGATATCGAACAAGGTCAACGTGGAGCACAAGCTGCTAACGTTCATAAAGTAGCATAAATTAAAATGAGTAAAAAAGACTCCACCTGGGAGTCTTTTTTTACTTTTGATTCCATTAGCTAGCAAAAAACGTATTATATCTACTTTTAAAATCTCGTTATAATAGAAAAACCAGAGTTTTAAGTCTGGTTTCTAGATAAAACGAACGGTACAAGGTATGGACTAGTTATACCACATGTTGGAAATATAAAGCAAATATCGCATGTTTTTTTGGTAAGAAGTTTAATTTCAGTTAAAGAAGTGCCAGAAATTTTTTTAAGTATTTATCCAAAAGGCAGCCATAAATTATTTTTGATGGGGATTAGGTGACGCATCTAAAATTCGTTTTTCAGCTCTCATTTTATGGCCACATAAAGGACACTTTTGATGATTTTCATAAGAGAAGTTTTTTCTCATCCAACCCTTACATTCTTCTGACTCACATTCCCAAATCATTGTTTGTTCTTTTGGTAAGGGTTCTTGATCTTTCTTCCTATGGTTATAATACATAACTACATCATCCCTCCTCCTAAGTAGTATACCTTTTAAAAAAGAAATAGTAGGAACCATATCTTTCTAAATTACATTACTCTTTACAGGTACTATAAGAATTTATAAATACACGTAAGCGCGGATAAAATAAGGCATGAGTTCGTCTTGTACAGATATGTTAGAACAAGATATTCGTGGATAGTAACACTGATTTACCATACACAGGAATGAATAAGCAGAATCTCTGGTTAAAGAGTACCTTTCTCATTTCTGAATTAAGTAAGAGAAGGAGCACGAAACAGTTGAAAAATTTTTCTGATTTCCATTTAAGTAAGGACATTGAAAAGGCCATTCATAACTTGGGTTTTGAAGAGGCTACACCGATTCAGGCTGAAGCTATTCCGATAGCTATGACGGGTAAAGATCTAATTGGGCAAGCTCAAACAGGTACTGGCAAGACAACAGCTTTTGGTATACCCCTTATAGAAAGAGTTGAGTTAGCTGAAGAAGCGATCCAGGGAGTTGTTCTAGCCCCAACACGTGAATTGGCAATTCAAGTAGCTGAGGAGTTAAATCGGATTGGACAAGTAAAAGGAGTTAAAACGTTACCGATTTATGGAGGGCAAGACATTAATCGTCAAATCAAGGCTCTTAAAAAAAGACCTCATATTATTTCAGCAACTCCTGGACGTCTTATGGACCATATGAAAAGAAGGACCATTCGTTTAAATAACATTCGTACAGCTGTTCTGGATGAAGCAGATGAGATGTTAAACATGGGTTTTATTGAAGATATCCAAACGATCCTTGGTGGCATCTCTTCTCCCCATCAAACCTTACTATTTTCAGCAACCATGTCCAAGCAAGTACAAAGTTTAGCGCAGAAATTTATGAACACTCCTGAACTCGTGCAGGTAAAAGCAAAGGAATTAACGGTAAAGAACATTGAACAACGTTATGTGGAAATTCCTGAGAATCGGAAATTTGATGTTCTTTGCAATCTTCTAGATCTTCAATCACCAGACCTTGCTATTGTGTTTGGACGTACAAAAAAACGTGTGGATGAGCTTGCTGAAGGGCTGAAAAAACGTGGGTATACAGCAGAAGGCATTCATGGAGATCTTACGCAATCAAAACGTGCTGATGTGATTCGTCAATTTAAGGAGCATACCATTGAGGTTATGGTCGCAACCGATGTTGCAGCAAGAGGACTTGATATTACAGGTGTCAGCCATGTCTACAATTTTGATATTCCTCAGGATCCTGAAAGCTATGTTCATCGTATTGGTCGAACAGGACGGGCAGGTACTAAGGGATTGGCCGTTACATTTATAACTCCGAGAGAACGTCATCACTTAAAAGTGATAGAAGATGTCACGAAAACCAGAATGTCTAGACAATCACCTCCTACTTCTAGTGAGGTAATGGCAGGACATCAGGAAGCAATCATTCACCGCGTTTTGACCGCCATCGAAAAGGGTGAGTTTGGGGAATATAAACCTATGGCGGAAAAGTTATTAGAAGAGATGGATTCTGTTACCCTATTGTCAGCTACTTTAAAGCTCTTAACAAAAGAATCGAATATGACTCCTGTCCAATTGACTGAAGTGGCACCACTTCGTAATAAAAAGGCAAGAGCAGAACGTAAGAGAGGTAGAGGTAGAAAAGAGACAGTGGGCCGTAAAAAAAATTATAGAAAATAATCTCTTGTTGTTTGAAAACCGTATGCTTTACTAGCAAGTATCGAGATTTATCATACTGTAAGGTGTCAAAAACCACTAACCTTTAATTCTTATGATTGTGGAGAACTAAAAAATACCGTACAAAAGAACTCGGCAAAAATAAAGAATCTTAGGAGATTTCAATTATCTCTAAAGAAATTAAAAGTAATAACTTTATTATTTCTGGTATTAGAGGGATGAAGATATGAGCCAAAGTATATTTACTAATGGAGAAGTAGTAGCTATAAGAGAATCTAATGAATTAGTGACAATTTTAAAAAGTCATTATGTAAAAAACATGAAAAAATACTCTTATACAGTCGATAAATATCCTGGTACTTTTTTCTTTGAAGAAGAATTAATGAAACATGAATAACAATTACTATTAAATGAGTTCTGGTAAAAAGGACTTTTAAAATAAAAACAGACTCTGAAGGTAGAGTCTGTTTTTAGGATGGTTTTTTATGCTTTACGTACATTTGTCGCTTGTGGGCCACGTTGCCCTTGTTCGATATCAAAAGTCACTTCTTGACCTTCATCTAAGGATTTAAAACCCTCCCCTTGAATAGCTGAGAAGTGAACAAACACATCTTCTCCACCTTCACGCTCAATAAATCCGAAACCTTTGTCAGCATTAAACCATTTCACTTTACCGTGTTCCATTTTTGTTGCCTCCTACAATATAGAAAATAAACCAGATTATAATTAAACCTAGCTTATTTATTATATTATCCGAATAAAGGCACTTTAAACTTAAATTAATTTGCTCTTTCTAATGTTCACTCATTAATCTTGAGATTTTATATATTGAGTATGAAATTGAAGATATTATCACCTTTGAGGCCATACCTAATTACCAAAAAAGGATCTAAAAAAAACCTTTTTGGTGCCTAGAAAATCCATTATGTAAAATAAAAAGGTCAAATAATACGATTATTTGGCCTCAGCAGAAAATGAGCAAAACATGCTGCATATAAAATGTTTTGTCTATATCACAAGAACGATGTCCTATAACCTTTGATACACACATGTATAGAAAATGACATATATCGTAGTCCTACTAACACATTGATCATAAAAGAAGCAGCGTTCCGTGTCTTTTTATCTCGGCATGCTGCTTCGTTATTACTATGAACTTATCTACAACTTTAATCTGCTAGTTATCATTTCTATTTCAATCTGGGCACTTAGAGGCAGGGATACTACGCCTATAGTTGTACTAGCAGGATATGGTGTAGAAAATTGTTGTACATATACCGATACTGCGTCCATTTATAAAAAAACTTCTAGACGTCGCTTAAGAAAGTAGTAATTCACTTAAGTTCACACATATTGCCCTGGTAAAAACACTTTAATCCAAAAAAGCATCCTGAAAGGATGCTTAAAAGTTAGCCTGTAAAGTTTCAATCTTTTTCTTAAGCTTTTGGCTTTCTTGCTCTAATTCAATGATTCTATCTTGAAGTTCTTTATTATCCCAGTTGTTTTCCAGCTCTTCAGATAATTCCATTCGCTTTTTATGGATTTCAATTCGTTGTTTAGCCATCTCTTCTACTTCTTTATTTAATTGGAATTGTTCGTATGGGTTCATATGTATTCCTCCTTTATTTTTACTTTCAACATAAACAGGCACTCCCTTTAAAATAAAGTCCAGTGAGTGTTTCCCACAAACATAGTGACAGCCCCGAACGCACTAGCAATAAAGCTAAAATTCCATACAGTTCGCATCCAAACTACCAAAAATCCATATGTCTTTCTAAAGGCTACTTCACGCATAAAGATAAGATAAAGGACTGTAAACCCATATACACCAAATGCTACCCATTGAAAAGTTTCTTGAATCTGAGGGGCTACTAAGGCAACTGCTACTAAAGCTACGGTGAAAATGAGGTTCACAACCATAAAAAAGCTTACAAAACGCACCACTTAAACCCTTTCTCATACAGTTTACCTGCATCTTGGTCTTCTTGTTTTAATTCTTCCATTATTCATTGCCCCTAGTATTTAATTTTTATCTATTATAGCACGCGATATTAGTTTCATTTTTAGATTGCTAGTATTAGTATATTCAAGCTTGGGAAATTAGCTACAATTATTTTAAAGTTTTTACATTACAACCCCATATCGTATTCAACTAAAAGCAGTCAATTATCTCCCATAAATAAAAGAGCAGTTTGCATTTGTGAACTGCTCTTTTAATGACTACTTAGACTGGACAATTGCTTCTTTAACATACACTTTGTAGTCAATAATTGCATCCTCCATTATGGGCAGTTCACCTTCGGAATTGATATATCCAGCTAATGGTTTGGTACTTGCCTCAAAATGAGGAAGCTTTTCATTAAGAAAAAGCTTAATAGTGTTTTCATCTAGTGATAACATGTCAACGATGTCTCCAGTACTTATTTCTTCTAAAGACAGTTCCTTTGCTGAAATGATATTTATAGTGCCCACACATACTAAGTCCACTACTTTAAAGCCTTTATCTAATAGCTCTTTCACTATATCTTTAGGCATCTAAAACCCTCCTTAATACTTACTAATTTTCGACATAAAAAGAGGGATTCCTTTAGAATAATTCTCAGAGAGTATGGCACATGAATATCTCCTATAGATCGATTGATAACTAATTATCTCTTTACAATAAAGAATATTTTTATTTACTTAAGATATTTTACGCTCTCAAAATCTACGTGTATTTCAAAAGGTGCATGAAAAATAATATAATCACTTTTTATGATAAATGTACACATATTATAAAGTGGAAGGGTAAATATATGAATAAAAAATAAGATAAGCGACCTTACTGTTCGAATTAGGATACATAAATCGCTTATTATTGTTTCCATATAAAGTCTTCCTGTTAGTGGGTTAATTATATTACAGAGGGTGTTCTATGAGATACTTCGAAGCTGTTTAGTTAATCGTAAGAGGGTTTCTTTATCTTTATTCTTTGAAGCATGTTCCATTTGCACCAAAATTTCTGTTTTTTGAACGTCACGTAGATTTTTCATTGATAAAAGTTGATTAAATGTAGAATTCATTTCTTTTATCTCTCCTATCTTTGTGCAAACGTTTTTCTTTATATTCCATACCCATCATTCTTTTCCCTTTAAAAGTTTTCCATATTTAATAAAAAAACTCAGTCAAAAAGACTGAGTTTCTGCTTATTATATGCTATTTACACCACTTTCTACCATAGCATGTTCCCAGCTAGGGAAAAAATAAAGTGCATTTTTCATTAGTTTTGGGTGTGTTTGCTTTACTTTTTTCTTTTTTAGAGATTGTCCATTTGTTCCTAAGTACTGGATTTGGGCTTTGACTTCTTCGACCGTCATATCGGCTTGCATAAGATCACTCCCTTTATCAAGTTGACCCTATTATTCCCTTCTTTTAGATAGGTAAAACATATACTTCTAGAATTAGCTTATATTTATTTATATTTAATACAAATTATGAAGAACAACTACAACAAAGACTGCCCATTATGTATAAGCCTTCTACCAAGGATTCTTTCTCCGGAGTATGCAGCTTTTTATACATATGCTTGTCTCAGAAAATAGTCTTTATGAAGAAAAAATATATGTTATTATTTAACTACTAAAGAAACTTCCACTCTTTCTTTTTCTCTTATAATGATGATGTCCATAACTTCCGTGATGATCACGGCCTTTTCTATAATCATCACTACTGCTATAACTCTTAAAAGGTTTTGATTTTCCTCTCTTGTAATCACTACTAATCCATAAATATAAATATTATCAAAGGCGTTAGTACAGATTACTAACGTCCTTTTTACTGTCTTCTTCACTTTAAGATTTCTGCACGCACTGGAGGGAGATAACATTGAGTGAAAATCAAAAGCTATGGACCAAAGATGAAGATTTATTCCTTAAAAGACAATACGGACAGATGACCTTCCAAAGAATGGGTGAACACTTAAATCGTAGTAAAGAATCCGTTAATAAACGAATTATACGATTAAACCTCCGTAGTGAAGAAAATTGCTTACGTAAAAAATGGACAACGGAGCAAGATACTTTCTTAAAAGAAAACATTGCTATCATGAATAATCGGGAAATAGGAAATCATTTAGGTAAGAGTCCCTCTTCTATTGCTACTCGTATTAAAATATTAAAACTAACACGACGAGAAACACTGCGTAGATGGACGGAACAAGAGGATGAATACCTACTAAAGCATTATGGATCCAAATCTCTTAAACACATATCTATACAACTGCAGCGAAGTATACCAGCGTTAGAGTCTAGATTAAATCGCTTAGGTTTATATGGAGCAAAAGCCCATACCGGAAATATGACAGTATATGAACTAGCAAGTTGTCTTCAAATTGATGTTCATACTATCTATAAATGGATTCAAAAAAAAGAATTGCCTCATAAAATCACGAGGGCAAAAACACGAAAATTTGTAGGCATTGAAGTATCAGCCTTTTGGAAATGGGCTGAGCAGAATAAAAAGCTCCTTAATTTTTCTAAAATACTTACAAATACTCTTTTGCCAGAGCCGGATTGGGTAAGGAAACAACGGAAATATGATTATTATAATCGTCCAAAATATGAAAAGAAACAGTGGACGGAAGAAGAAGATGCTCGTCTATGGTATATGTTCTACGAGGAAGGTCGTACTCAACAAGAAATCGGTCAACTTATAGGACGATCAAGGTATGGGGTTCAACGAAGGTTAAACCGATTGCGAAAAAAGAAATTGCCCACTTAAAGGCTGTATCCTTTACTTATTTTAAACAATAGATATATTCATTCAATATTAAAATAAATCTTAAAAGCAAAAAGAATTTTTCTGCATGAATTTAAAAAGATATTTGTCATTTTATTTTTTAATAAACAAATATTTCTCTACAAATCCGTTATTTTATGACTATTCAGGAAATCGTAATTTATAAGATGCAAAGAGCCCTTGATAAAAGGGCTTTTTAGTTCCTGCAAGAGTAAACTTTGTATATTCTATACAACATAAAAAAAGAGAAAAACTACTGCTCCTGCACAGTAGTTTTCCTAGTCGTTGAAATATAGATGTTACGCTGATGCTCTATTGCATCCTGAGTAGTTTGCTCAATAAACAAATTTTTATTCATTATAGATAGTTTCAATAGAATAGGTTATAAAATTGGTTTATAAATTATAAACATAGGACAACTTAGATGGAAATAAAAAAGGAGGTTACAATATATGTCCCAAACTACTATTCCCAGAGCTGCTGTGCGTGGTACAGCTTCTGGAGTTATCTTCATGGCATTTTTCGGTACTCTTTGGGCAGGAATTGGAATTAGAGGAATGCAAGGGTGGGAATTTCCTGTATTTGTCACCCTATCTTTATTGATTGGAGTCGTATTATTTATCAGTGCATTTGCATTAATAAAGAGTTCTAGTCAATTATCTAATGAAGTAATTAAAGAGGATAGAGATTGTTGGAGAAAAAAGAATAGATGGTTCGGTATTATTTTTAGTTTAGAAGGTCTCTTGATTGCTATTGCTGCTTTTATTTGCGTATCTACTAATCAATTAAATTTGTTTGTTCCTGTTATGGCTCTTATTGTCGGTGCTCATTTTTTTCCTCTAGCATCCCTGTTTCAGGTTCCAATTTATTATATTACAGGGACACTTCTTTGCTTACTTGCAACTATTGTCATGTTAACTTTTCCTGTGAAAATAATAGTAAGCGATCATCAAATTATGGCATGGTGGGTATCTGTAGGTTTTGGCTCAGCTCTAATATTATGGGGAACTGGAGTAATAGTTTGCCTCAGAGGATTTAGGCTGCTTATTATGGCCCGGAATGGAGCTGAAAATAATAAAGTATCTACCCGATTATAATGTGCTTTTTGCTACCGGCAAAATTCATTATGTTAACTAGAAAGGAATAGTGTATACAACTTAAAAACAGAAAAGACCTACCTCTCATTAGACAAAAGAGGCAGGCTTTTTCTATACAGTAACCACAATGTTGTGTTGAAGCTTTGTCGCATCTTGAGTAGTTTGCTCTAAATAGATAGCTTTATTCTTTTTTCTTAGCTAATTGTTCCTTGTCTTTCGTTCCAGGTGGTTGTTCAAGCCATTTATGACGGATCATGATATCAACGCCACCTTTAGCATATTGGGCAATTTCAAACGATAATCTTTCATAATTCAAAAAAAGGTCGCTTCTTTGACTTGCTGCAGCTGCTGTTGCATAGTTTCCTGATCCTGCTGCAGTTAAAATGCTCATATGAAACATGGCAAGCTTATCCGAAAATGCTGGTATTGTTGAATCACTAATAGCAATATCTGATGATATAGGTGATTGTATATCATTATTAAGAAGAGCTTTAGTGAAAATTTGAATATGTTTTTCTGCAATTTTACTACCTCTTATCATCCAATCTTGAACATCCTTTCGAGGGGATGTTTGGGCAAATGCTAGTGAAAGCTTAGCGCCTATGAGGTTTGTTTGAATATTCATAAATAGATGGGAAATTTCCATCGAATTTAATGGCCGTTGTTTACTAAAAAAAGAGAAACCACTTAAATATTGTTTACTATCTACATAATCGGTTGTTGTTGGATAAGCTATATAGGGAGATCGAATGAATATTCCTTTTGAAAGTGCAACAATTGAACTTTGATTGAACAAAGCCGATACCTCTTGAAGGCCTGCTATAAAGTACGTTCGGATATCTTCTCGAGCACTCATTGAAACAAACCCACTGTAAGCTAACATGCCTGCTTTCGCCATGTGATTAATATATATGAGCATAAAAGAATCTGTAAAAAGATGTGGTGCATTTAAATTAACATCATGTCCCATAGTGAAAGCAGTTGGAATGGGTAATTTCTCTTGCTGAAAAATATTCGTCAGTTTTTCTAAATGTTTAAACGAAATGTCATATGCAAATTGAATAACTGGACGAATATCCTCATCTTCTATTTGTTTTAGAAAATAACTTAATATACATTTGGACATACTATCATTCATGTAACCAGTCCAAATAGAAGCTATTTCGGATGAGGTAAGTTGTGTGTGATGCTTAGTCATACATGGTTTCCTCCAAAAGAATAATTTTAGACATAAATATATTCTTTACGGAAACCAGTATATTATGAGTCAGGGTCTTCACCCCTGACTTTTTCGCTGTTAATTAGCTAGTATATTCGCAAAGGTGTATTTTTTCTTTTAAAACCAAAGACGCAGTTTTTGATTACCTATAATAATGGTTATGTAAACTAGTTTTGCATATCCTATTCATTTTTCATGATAGAATTAAATTGTTCATTTATGGAAATGGAGGTAAAAATAATGATTAAAGCTGTAGTTTTTGATTTAGACGGAACTTTGCTAGACAGGGATAGTTCTCTTAAACTTTTTATTGAGGATCAATATAAAAGATATAGTGATAAGTTAGGGCATATTCCTCAAAAAGAATACATATCAAGATTTATTGAGTTAGATAATAAGGGCTATGTATGGAAAGATAAAGTATATCAGCAATTACTTAGTGAATACTCTGTTTCTAACTTAACCTGGGAGCACATGTTAGATGACTACCTTAGTCATTTTCCAAACCATTGTATTCCGTTTGCAAATATGGAATATGTATTAAAGGAACTTAAGAATAGAGGTATTTTACTTGGTATGGTAACCAATGGATTTACCGATTTCCAATGGGCGAATATTAAAGCTTTAGGTATTAATGAACACATAGATACAATACTTGTTTCTGAGCAAGAAGGTATTAAAAAGCCACAAATAGATATTTTCTTAAGAGTGTTAAAAAGGCTCAATGTTAAAGCAGAAGAGACCGTGTATGTAGGAGATCATCCAGAAAATGATGTCTTAGGGGCACGTAATGCTGGTATGCACGCAATATGGAAAAAGGATGTTTTTTGGGGACAGAATTTTACTGATGAGCATGCAGTTGATGATTTAAAAGAATTGCTTTCATCAATTGATATATTTCAAAAAGTTTAATTATAGATGAAAAGAGTCCTTATGGAATAAGGGCTCTTTTTGTTATTTTGGTAACTCATATTATGGTAACTAAAATTGAATATGACATAAAGTCTATAAAGATTAATTATTTTTTATACGTACAAAAATGTCTATTTTTAAGATTAAATAGACATTTCGCCATTGATTTTTTCGGCGTCTAAAAAGGTGTACCTTTTTGAATTATTGTATTGTCGACAAATAGATATGTTCTTCATTATATAGCCATAAAAAAACGGACCTCTAGAGTTGCTTCTAAGGCCCGTTTCTTGCTTGAGGATACATTTAGATATCCCTAAAATCTTTAATTTTTTGCAAACGATCACTTTTTCAGTGGTTTCGTTAAAACCCTTTTCTTTTTTACTCACTTACTAAATCCCGTTTTTTATAGCCAATGAAACCAATAACCATTATGAAGAGAGCCAATAATTTGATGAAGATGATGGCTCCCCATTTCCATTCTTCAATTGGAATTTTTGGAATATAGCTAAATACATCTAGGTTGGTTACGAATTCTGGAATCTCCATCATTTGCCCAAAATAACTGATAAAGAAAGCAAATATTAGATAAGCCCAAATAATCATCGTAAAGCGCGGCAACCAACCAATTAGGACAGACAAAATGCCGATAAAGAAGAAAATCGCAGGTATCCACACAATCCCAGCCTTAGTAATTTCCCAGAAACTTAACGGTGTTTCCATGACACTTCGTTGGGTCAAATAGAGCCCTAATATTGCAGAAAATTGTCCAACCACTCCTAGTATGGAAGCTATTATCATATGGTACCAGTAAAATTTGGTGCGACTTAATTTAGTGGCATAAAGCTGATCCCAGCGCCCTTTCTTTTCTTCGTTTACGAGCCTCATGAGACTTCCTACAATAAAAATCGTAGTCAATAGAGATAAAATCACGAAGAGAACGCTCATAAATTGTTCTTGTATGGTGTAATCTGAATTATGAAGGAACATTTGCTTCATGATCTCATTTTCACTTGCAAAATCATCCATATCTCCAAAAATGGACCCATACATAGCTCCACATATAAAGAGGGCAAAGAGCCAGCCAATAATAAATATTTTTTGCAGTCGTAATACAAGGCCAGGAAGACTCAACATACGTTCTTTTGCATGGGCATGACCAGCGCGTTCTAGTAAATATCCAGCTCCCATATCTCGAACCTGTTCCAAAAGATAAGAAACTGCAATGAAAACGATACTGGCAACAAAAGCAATGACGATTGGAAGCCAGCTATCACTAATGTAAACATTTACTAGATAACTCCACCCTAACGGGTTGAACCAAGAACCATCTGGTGCTTTCATATCTGTTACCATTCGAAGAATATAAAAAAAGCCGAGAGTAAAGAAGCTCAGTCCCCTTGCACTTCCAGCTCCAGCAGCTAATTGGGCAAATATGAGTGCAATCATCGCCCATAAGAACCCTTGCATACCTAATGAAGAGGAATATAATAAGTTACTATGAAAATCCATTCCAGGTACACCTTGGACTTGTAGCAAGCCTGTAGAAAGAACACTTATGACCAAATGTAAAAGAAACATTTCGATAACGACTGCTGTCGTGTTGGCCAGTCGACCAACTTGAAAGGAACGAATAAGCTCTGTTGTTCCCTCATCCTCTTCTTTTCTTGTTCGACTTATTACATGCATAATCGATACAATGGCAAATACGAGCGACGTAAAGAGGATCATTTCATGTGCGTACATTGCTCCCACTGTATACGTTTCGGCAGTAGCTGATGTTGGTCCAAGCATGGCAATCATTGCTGGATTCTTTAAGGTTTCATACATAGCCATCAATCCAGCAGGGTCTTTTTCATAGATTTTATACATTGCACTCGCAAAGCCGCCTGTGAAAAGACTTAAGGCCACTGCCCAAATGAGAAGCTTTAACCAATCTCTACGTAATGTATGAAGAAAGAGCATTCCAGTCATATTAAAGCGATTTTTCATTTTTCTCACCTACTTTTCAGTGTAATGACGCATAAACAACGCTTCAAGAGTCGACGGTACACTCTCGAGCTTTGTTACATGGTAAGGAATGATTGCTTCTAGAATAGACTCAATTTGATCACTATCGGCTTGGAAAACAGCTTCTTTACCATTGGTCACTAGGTCATGCACACCCCTCACCTGTTTTAATCCAATCGGTACGTCACGAGTCGTAACCTTGTATTGATATTGGGTTAAATGTCTTAATTCATCTAATGTTCCGGTTTCAATTACTTCTCCTTGACGAATAATCGCTACGCGGTCACATAAGCGCTCTACCTCGCTTAAGATGTGGCTGGAAAGAAGGATGGACTTTCCTTGATTCTTTAAATTTTCTACTTGCTCTTGAAAGACAGCTTCCATTAGAGGGTCAAGACCACTAGTTGGTTCATCAAAAATATAAAGTTCTGCATCACTAGCAAACGCGGCAATAAGGGCAACTTTTTGACGATTTCCTTTTGAATAAGTCCGTGCTTTTTTCTTAGGATCCAGTTGGAATTTTTGAATTAATTCGTCGCGTCGTGCATCGTTTTTCGTTCCCTGCAGTCGCATAAAAACATCAATAATTTCTCCGCCTGTTAAATTTGGCCAAAGATTTACATCGCCAGGAACGTAGGCAAGTCGTTTATGGATTTCAATCGAATCTTTCCAGACATCCTTCCCGAAGATTTTGGCTGTTCCTCCACTAGATTTTATAATGCCCAGAAGGATGCGGATGGTCGTCGATTTTCCGGCTCCATTTGGTCCTATAAAACCTAATACTTCGCCTCTTTTTAATTCCATCGTTACATTTTTTAAGGCGGGGGTTGATTTATATTTTTTTTGTAGCCCCTTAATTTCTGCTATAACCATTCGTCTCATCTCCTATTCTGCCGGATTAATTTTTTACTAAAAACACGTTTACAGTTCATAATATACGCTCATATCTATATTAATTCAAATTATTTTTTACTAAAATGTTTGAATTAGTTCAAAAAATGAAATACTATATATATGTAGAAAGTAATTGAAAAACGGAAAAAATGTGGTGAGAAGATGACGAAAAAAAATGGCTTTGATCTAAGACGTGAAAAGAAAATGAAAATTATTGAAGAAGCTACGCTTGAATTGCTGAATCACAAGGACATTTCAAATATAACCATGGACGAGATTGCAAAAAGGGCGGGTGTGAGTAAAGTAACCTTATTTAATTATTACAATACAAAAGATAATTTAATAAATACCGCGTTACAGAATTCATTTGCCTCTATTCATAAAGAATACGAACGATTGATTGAAAGTGATTTATCTTTTGAGCAAACGTATATGGAACTCACGCAATATAAAATGAAAAAAATCCAAAGTACGACATCAATGTTTTTTCATAATGTAATGCAGCAATTTGCAAGTGAACAGACTTTTTTTGATAAGGATGCACAAGAAACAAATGATCGATTAGTTTTAAGAATGTTTCAAAAAGGGCGTAAAGAAGGGAAAATTAATCCCGCATATTCTGATGAGGTTTTATTAATGTTTATGCATATTTTCACAGAGGGACTGAAGAGTCAAGCGATTAATAGTGATAATTTGATAAAATATAGCCCTCAAATCACTCAAATGTTTATGAACGGGTTGCGTTAAAGTAAACTCGACAAATCGAACAAATTATTCGATATATGTGTTAAAGGTTTAGGACAAATATAATAACTATTGCTGCTTGTTTAGCTAAAGGGTGCTTTAGTTCAATAAGACATATAGATGAGATTTTCCACAGTCGAGTGCGATTGCTGAATAATGAGCAGTCGCTTTTTTACTGGTTGGATCCGAATAGTTTTATAAATAATTGGATGTGCAAAATAAATATAAAAGGATGGAAAAGATGTTATTATCACTTATGAAACCTACAAAGATGATGTGGTTTCTATCGATTTGGAGTGTGATAATACTTGTTTTTAATTCATTTATGTGAACCTTGTAATTTTGAGGCAATAACAACTCAACTAGATCCAAAATATAAATGTCCTAAGTGTGGGCTATTGACCGAAGATAGATGGATTGATGAAGAAAAGGAATATGAATCGTGAGTTTTAAGGGAGAGTATTAATGCTCTCCCATTTTAAAACATAAGAGAGGTTTATAGTGATTACACCACCTTGTCCTTATTGTGAGAGTATTGTTAATCCACCAATTATTAAGGATGATTTAACCCATTGTGAGTTCTGTAATGATTATATACATTGCTCGCAAGGTGGAAAGGGAAAAAGTCTTTATACTATTTGGTCGATTATGAATTTATGAATATAGATCCTCTATACCCCAAAAAACTTCGCCATGTTTTACTTGCTACTTCTTCCCCCCTTCTACCATCGTAGTATGGAAAAAGAGGACTTTTCATTCCTTCTCTTGCTCTCAAACTTTTGCTTTTTTTAACGTTCCATTTCCTGTGTTGTACTCCGTTTTTTAAAAATGTGCTCCACTATTCCGTGCAAAAAATTTTGTAAATCTATTTTATGATTTCTCTTTTCTTTCTTTGTCATAATCCTTTCTCTCTCTCAGTACCTCCCTCCTTTCTAAACTGACTTTTAAAGAAAGCCTGGCAAGAAATCTTTTTTTCTTTTCAATTTCATCTATTTTTTTAACCACAATTGGATCAATATTTTCCGAGAACAAATCCATAATATTTATTCCTTTCCTGTAGATTGTGGTTCCCTACTACAAAAGAGAGAAGAGCATAAGGGGTTTTTGCTATCACAGGGTGTGATAGGCTAGGCAGAGCCTAGCAAAACCGTGATATCAAAGAAAGTCGCTTAATGTCCCCCTTTACGTCCCCTTTTTTTGGTGTACGTCCCTTTTACGTCCCCCTTTAAAACCTCAATGTCCCCTTTATGTCCCCCTGTTTTGGAGCCATGTCCCCTTTGCGTCCCCCTGTGTTTTTTCACTTCATGGCTAAATCTTGTTGCTTTTCATTCAATTTTTGAAGCTTTTCTTGTAAACTTTTTTGTTCATCTTTATAGAGCTGAATGCTTGCATCACTCGATTGAATGGCATCCTTTTTCATCGCAATTTTTGATTCAGTATCGGCTTTTTCCTCATTCACTTGGTACTTCATATCACCTTGTAACTCGTTCATTTCTTGTTGCGTTTGATATTTATGTTTAGCTTCTACCTTAATTGCTTTTTCATAGTTTTTCATTTTCTTTTTGACAAAATCTTTTTCTAAGTCATTGACTAAAAGCGCATAATCTTGTTTACTTTTGGTTCCTTTTCCTTCTTCACTTTTCGTTTTTCGTTGGTCAGAATAGAGTGTCGTAATTAACGCATGGGTGTCTATTTCCTCTGTTGAATCTGTTTCTGAATCACTCGTTACATCATCCACGTTTATCGTTTCTTTTTCTTCATTTTCTTGATACAAATCAAAGGCAAGTGCTTCCCAATTTGTAGACAAATTTCTCACCCTTACCACATGATAGCCATCATCTTCATACAACAATTGAACAGGTAATTTTGCGCTTGGATTCGCTTTTTCTTGTGCAACAAAACTTACTTCCTCTTCATCGGTTTGATCCATTTTGATGATCATATCCAGTGAGCCGTTAGCCGGATGATACACACGATTTTCAATGGTTATGGTTCCCGTTACGTTAGAAGAAACTGCCTCATAGGTTTTGGTATGATACAACGGATCTTCTGTTTTTAAGTAGAATTTTGATGTCAGTAAGGATAAAAACCTGATAAAGAAAAAGATTAAAACGGCTGTATACTTCCATAATCGATTGCAATTTAAATTAAACCGATAGTCTTCCAGTTTCTTTTTAAATGCCACCTGTTCCACCTCATTTCATGATTTCTGTTTTCAATTCTTCGATGCTATAAACCATCCATTTATTCTCTTCTTCTCGTAGAGAAACTTTAATAATGTCATGCGTCTGATCATCGACGTTTTCATATTTTAAAACAAAAAATAAAAGTTATTATTCTAACAATAAAAAAATACTAAAATTACAACTAACCTTACATCCAAAAATCACCTGATATAGATTTATAGTTAGTTTTTTAGCGTTAGTCAAACTTAAGTTTGACTTATCACTCACTTAATATAGTTTTTTAATAACACCTCCCCTTTAGTTAAACCCTAGTTAAACCTAACATTAATTAAACACAGATTTATAGTCAGATTTCCAAAGTTGAGTTGAAGTTAAGTTCAATTCAAAGTCACTTGCTACAGATTCACAGTTAGATTTCATCTCTTTAACCTTCTCCAATCCAAACTTAACAGTCACTTGCTACAGATTCACAGTTAGATTTCATCTCTTTAACCTTCTCCAATCCAAACTTAACAGTCACTTGCTACAGATTCACAGTTAGATTTCATCTCTTTAGCCTTCTCCAATCTAAACTTAACAGTCACTTGCTACAGATTTACAGTTAGATTTCATCTCTTTAGCCTTCTCCAATCT
>NZ_JAWRXD010000962.1:0-260 GCF_046535215.1 Priestia sp. SIMBA_032
GGTGGGAGGGGTACGCCGCGAACGGGAGCAATTGGACAGTGTTGATACCGGTACCAAAATCACGTATAGTCATCGCAACCGGCCGCAGGAGCGACCAGGACCGATCCAAAGACGGGTCAGCGGACACCCCGACCGCACGACCCGCACGACGGGAGATGAGCGTGAAGAAGACCAAGGCCATCACGGCAGCGGCAGCGGGCGTCATGGCGCTTGCTCTGACCGCATGCTCGTCCGGCGGGGGAGCCTCCGCCGACATCACC
>NZ_JAWRXD010000963.1:0-260 GCF_046535215.1 Priestia sp. SIMBA_032
GTGAATGAAATAATTGAACAGATGAAAGACAATGCGTTTTCAGTTGAAAATGTAACGCGCAAAGAGCGAAAACGTAATCCTGCATTACCGTTTACAACATCTTCCTTGCAACAAGAAGCAGCACGTAAGTTAAATATGCGAGCAAAGAAAACGATGATGCTTGCACAGCAATTGTATGAAGGGATAGATCTTGGAAAACAAGGAACTGTAGGTCTTATTACGTATATGAGAACTGATTCAACACGTATCTCAGAAACAGC
>NZ_JAWRXD010000964.1:0-260 GCF_046535215.1 Priestia sp. SIMBA_032
GCGACCACAGCCGCATCCCCTGCCAGATCTGACAACCTGGCGAACATTCCCCCGAAGTCCATGGACCAAGTTTACGGCCCAAAACCGATTCGCACAAGCTTTCGAACGAACTAATACTGTTGCACTGCAATATATTTCGCCACTCTAACTGAGAAGGCCAGGCAGCCTACCGAATGGGTCGGACACGTCGACTACGGCTTTCGACTGCGGCTCGAATCGTTGCCTCGGGGGATTCGGTGGTTTGGTATCTACGATCGCCG
>NZ_JAWRXD010000965.1:0-260 GCF_046535215.1 Priestia sp. SIMBA_032
CGCTGCACGACGGCGTATCCACGGGCCAGCGTCTGCGCGGGCCCGAGAGTCGACAGGCGGGCCGTGAGATGTTCGATCCGCTGTTCCTCCCCGGACACGTGCCGGGCGACGTCGCGGCGGATGTCGCGGGCGGCGCGTTCGATCTCATCGATCCGGTCGTCGACGATGCGATAGGGCTGGGCCAGTACCGGCCGGCCGCGTAGGGAGTCGAGTCCGCGGACCTGGGTGGTCACCAAATTGCGCAGCGCCCCGGCGCTTCG
>NZ_JAWRXD010000966.1:0-260 GCF_046535215.1 Priestia sp. SIMBA_032
GTTAAAAGCATCAAAATTGACCTCTTGGGAATAAAATGTAGTTAGCCCTCCTGCTGAATTTATGGTTGCTTCATCCGATTCAAAATAAAAAAGGC
This sequence comes from Priestia sp. SIMBA_032, assembly GCF_046535215.1. Taxonomy (NCBI): domain Bacteria; kingdom Bacillati; phylum Bacillota; class Bacilli; order Caryophanales; family Bacillaceae; genus Priestia; species Priestia sp. SIMBA_032. The sequence goes on from NZ_JAWRXD010000966.1 coordinate 96, forward strand.
CAGAGGCCAAGGTAGGTGTGATGCTCAAATCATCAATCTGATCAAAATCCTGTTCCTCCGTGCAGGATTGTGCCAAAAACAAAAATCCCGTGAACAAGAAAACGGAATAGAATACTCTTTTCATAGCAGAAAGCATTTTCCAGTGTAATTAATGGGATATACTAC
>NZ_JAWRXD010000967.1:0-260 GCF_046535215.1 Priestia sp. SIMBA_032
TGAGCGACGCGCGCCGACAACGCGGGGTAGGTTGGTCGGATCGAGCCGATCCGGGTCGATGTAAAGGAGTTCGCCCACACCGAGTCGGGCGAGGTATTCCCCGATGAGGGAGCCGATGCCGCCGAGCCCCACAACAGCAACCTTGGAGCTGGCGAGGATCGCCTGCCCGCGATCGCCAAAAATACGGGCTTGGCGGTCGTAGGTGGGGTCTGCCACCTTGGCCGGCACAGGCTCTCGAGTGAGGGAGAGCTGGGGTCGTC
>NZ_JAWRXD010000968.1:0-260 GCF_046535215.1 Priestia sp. SIMBA_032
GTGCGGTGTAGATGTCGTTGCCGCTGTCCACCTGGGCCTGATAGAACAAGCCCTCCTGCAGCGGCGACAGTGGCCACACATCGGAGATGCGTTCTCCGGCCAGTGCGACGAGGGTTTGGTCCTGTTCGGGGGTCACCCGCACCAGGTAGCGCGACGTCCGCGCGGCGGCTGCGGGCAACAGGGCCGTCAGTGTCTGCGACCAGATCGTCGTCAGCCGCTCCAGCTCGGATTCATCTGCGACCGAGTGTCTTGCCTGCACC
>NZ_JAWRXD010000969.1:0-260 GCF_046535215.1 Priestia sp. SIMBA_032
GTCTAACATCGCAAATATGCAAATTACGTTAGTAATTGCGTAGCTTAAATCTCTGAACTTGCCAGCGGCGCGAGTGCCGCGACTCAATCGCAACGACGCGATCACTTGAAGGAGAACCAGATGGCAAAGCGCAAGAACATGTGGCGCCGTGGAGCCGTGGCGGGCGTGGGGGCCCTGGCGGCCGTCGCGCTGGCGGCCTGTTCCGGCGGTGGTGGCGGCGAGCCCACGGGTGACGCCGAGAGCGGCAGCATCACCTGGTG
>NZ_JAWRXD010000970.1:0-260 GCF_046535215.1 Priestia sp. SIMBA_032
CTCGGGCCCCAGCGTCCACGCGAGCAGCAGTTCGGCGTCAACCGACGGATCGGCCACCCCTGCGCGGGCCAACACGTCGGCCGCGCCTCGCAGGGCGTCGCGAAGGGGAACCCGTTGCTGATTCGTCGTCACGACATTCGACTCTATGGGGTGCGCGCCGTGAAACCCTCCGTCACACTCGGCCCCGACCCCAGGGGATTCGCCCTAGAGTGACTCACAGGTTCGACGATGGACCTCGTTCGGCCGGTCGCTCCTTCCGT
>NZ_JAWRXD010000971.1:0-260 GCF_046535215.1 Priestia sp. SIMBA_032
TCATACATTAGCCCTAAAAACAAATGGTACACTTTGGGGATGGGGAAGAAATAATTATGGACAATTAGGAGATGGAACTACAACAGCGAAAACGATTCCTGTACAAATAGGAACAGCAACGAATTGGAAAAGTATAGATGCTGGTGATCATCATTCGATAGGAACCAAAACAAATGGAATGCTATGGGGTTGGGGTTATAACCAGTATGGACAATTGGGGGATGGTACTACTATGAGTAAAATTGAACCAACGCAGATAG
>NZ_JAWRXD010000129.1:0-471 GCF_046535215.1 Priestia sp. SIMBA_032
GAAGGCGAAGGCGTTCAATAGATTTGGGTAAGTATAGGCTGCCAGCCCCGATCATCAATGCAGCAAAGGAATACTTGAAAGCTAAACTTGTGTCGGTTAGTCCTGGTATTTTGGTTGATTTCCGTTCTGTTCTATCGGGTTTGGAAACGAAATGGAATGCATCGTGGGCGGACTTTTCATATTTGTCTTTAGGAGATTTGTTCAATATAACGTTAACATCATCAAATGGGCGGTCGGGATTCAGATCGTTTTACAGATATGCAGCGTTGAAAGGCTTGGCCGGTGCGGATGAAGTCCACGCTTTAGAGTTGGATACGATTAGAGTTAATAAAAACAATGCGTCAAAGAAAATAGTTCTTGAATGGCATGAAACTAGAGGTGCTCTTACCAGTTCGGAAATTGAAATAGTCCGGCGCGCTATGATGACAGGGCCTCCAGATGAGTCCATGTCGGATACAGCGAACCGGTTAT
>NZ_JAWRXD010000972.1:0-260 GCF_046535215.1 Priestia sp. SIMBA_032
GTCGGCGCGACCGGCATTCCCGAGACCTGGGACGAGTTCCTCGACCTGTGCGAAAAGCTGCAGGACGCGGGAATCACGCCATTCCTCGAGAGCGTCGACCAGATGCCGACCACGCTCTCCGCCATGATCGGTGCGAAGAGTCACTCGATGGATCCGACGCTCGACGACCTCATCTTCTCGGGTGAGTCGACCTTCGAGGCCGAGTGGACCGGGGCGCTCACCGAGTACAACAAGCTCTACACGGAGGGGCTGGTCTCGCC
>NZ_JAWRXD010000973.1:0-260 GCF_046535215.1 Priestia sp. SIMBA_032
CGGCGTTCGACAGACTGTGTCGGTTGACACGATTGGCGCAAAAATGTCAGGCGGCACCGAACGGGCTTTGATTGCTCGGGCGGCCGAATTCGCGTGGCTAACGAGGTGTTGTCGAAGAAGGGAAGGACTATCTCGATCGGCTAGAGCTTTGGCACGCGACTGCGCTTTCCTGGCACGACCGACTACGCAGTGAAGAAGGCCGCTGTCATCGTTTATCGCAAGGGGGCGGCACGGATTCATGCTCGGCTCAACATCGCCGT
>NZ_JAWRXD010000974.1:0-260 GCF_046535215.1 Priestia sp. SIMBA_032
GTGAATCTTTTCGCTTTTTAACTGCTAAGACCATTCCATCGCATTTCTCTGCAATAATGTGCGTAGCAGGAAGATCAAATACTTCAGAAGAATAAAAGAAAATGTAATCAAAGTCTTCTTTCCACTTAGCAATCGCATTATCAAATTCATCCATAGCAACTAAGGGCGTCCCTGTGTGTACTGTTTTTTTTGCAGGAATACAATATAAGTATTTAGACAAATTACTAGAAAAAGATTCATAATTGCAGGGGAAAGAGCTT
>NZ_JAWRXD010000975.1:0-260 GCF_046535215.1 Priestia sp. SIMBA_032
GTTGCCGAGCGACTGCCCGTGTGATCCTAGACAGTCGCTGCTTGTAACTAATCAGGAACGATGCGGGCAGGCCGGCTTTCCCACATACCCAGGTTTTCCGCCGAAGAAACCAGGGGAAAGTGCCGGCGAGCGTCCATCTTCGCAAGGTCAGAAAGACTGAACGCACAGGTGGATGAATCGATGCATGCGATAGCACGTTCCGCCACTATGGAATGGTCCGAGTCAACACAAGGAGGTAGAAACAAGATGCCGGTTGGTTC
>NZ_JAWRXD010000976.1:0-260 GCF_046535215.1 Priestia sp. SIMBA_032
GTGGCCACGACGCTCCGCCGCACGACGACGGCAAGGGCGGCCCTGGCGTAGGCCGTCCGGGCTCCGGTGACGCAAACCGCTCCGATTTCCCGACCGAGGAGCCGCCTGCGTTACCGGAGCTAGCCGGCGACCGACCGGCGCTCGTGGAGGAAGGAGCGGTGGGCCCAGAGGATCCCCGCGAGGAGCGCCGCCAGGACGAGCAGCGGACGCGCGGGCGGTGCGAGAAGCTGCGCCAGCCACCATGTCGCCAGGAGGAAGAG
>NZ_JAWRXD010000977.1:0-260 GCF_046535215.1 Priestia sp. SIMBA_032
GTCGCCCGAGGCGATCGCGTCCGCCGACGCGGTGATCTTCGCCACGGACGTCGGTGTGAAGGCACGAGAACGATTTGCCGGAAAGCCGGTGGTCGCATCGGGTGTCAAACGGGCGATCAACGAGCCGGACACGATGATCTCCGAGGCGTTGCGCGCCGCCGATGATCCCGGCGCGGCCAGAGTCGCCGGTTCGGCGACCGCGGACGCCGAACATTCCGGCGGAGGCGGCGGCGACGTCGGTTGGGGCACCCGCATTCGCC
>NZ_JAWRXD010000978.1:0-260 GCF_046535215.1 Priestia sp. SIMBA_032
TTCCAAATCAGCTCGAAAGTTAGGAACAACTACAGCTCAACAAATTAAAGATATTACAGATGAAATTCGTGCATTTTTAGTAAAGGAACATCGTGATATCTTAAGTGAATCCTTTATGAATAAAGAGAAGAGAACAGCTGTGGAGCAAATTATTAAAAGCTTTTTACTAAGCAATCAAGTCGTTGTTTCAGATGTACCTTCTGAACAGTTACTAAATATGGTGTGTGACGAAATTGTTGGATTTGGGATTATAGAACCTT
>NZ_JAWRXD010000979.1:0-260 GCF_046535215.1 Priestia sp. SIMBA_032
GTGGCTGGCAGCCCGCACCCGTGGCATATCGGCCGGCGGCGCTGTTGTTCGACCGCGACGACACGCTGATCGTCGACGTGCCCTACCTGGCGGATCCTGATCGCGTGACACCGACCGCAGGCGCGGTGGAGGCGGTGCACAGCCTGCGCGAATCCGGATACCCGATCGGGGTGATCAGCAACCAGTCGGGTATCGCCCGCGGTCTGATCACTCCCCAGCAACTCAGCGCCGTCAACGATCGGGTGCGCGCGATCTTCGGC
>NZ_JAWRXD010000980.1:0-260 GCF_046535215.1 Priestia sp. SIMBA_032
GCCCCGAGGTCCTGCAGAAGCTGCTCGATTGCGCTCTGACGCATCACCTCGACGAGGTCTCGCCGGTCGTCTGCAACATCAACAACCCGGAAACCCTGGCGTTCCCGCTGCGCCGCGGCCTGGTGTGGCGCCGTAAACGATCCGAACTCTTCGCCGACGGCGAGACCTCGGACCTGTTGCCGGGCATCGCATCCCTGATGAACGGCGCCCTGTTCTCGGCGGCCGCGATCGACGCCGTCGGGGTACCCGATCTGCGGTTG
>NZ_JAWRXD010000981.1:0-260 GCF_046535215.1 Priestia sp. SIMBA_032
GCCGAACAGGCGGGTCTGCAACTGCACCATGCCCTGCGGGCGCAACAGCTCCGCGATATCAAAACCCGGCACGCGCAGCAACGCCTGATTCGGCGGGTTGATGAAATTCAGGCTGTTCGATACCAAGAAGGCCGATTCACCCCAGTTGATGACCTGACGCCCCACCTTCATGGTGAGAAAGCGGTCGCCAATGAAAGGGAGATCAAAGGTGACGAAACCGTCGAGCAACTGCGCGCTGGTTCCGATCCGGCTCTTCGATG
>NZ_JAWRXD010000982.1:0-260 GCF_046535215.1 Priestia sp. SIMBA_032
ATTATTCTGCTTTATACAGCTATCTTTTTCCCATTCTAGTCAATTTATACCTCGATTTGACTGGGGTACACCTCTTAAGGTCAATCCCAAACTCGTTTCAGCGTCAGCGTAAACCCTGGCAAAACCTGCTCTCCAGACAATGTCATCGGATTCTCTAACACCTCAACGGCTTGACCCGGACGATAACTTTCCCCCCGCTTATTTTTTGGGTCGATCGACCAGCCTAACTGCGCCCCATTCTCCAAATATTCCTGCATCTT
>NZ_JAWRXD010000983.1:0-260 GCF_046535215.1 Priestia sp. SIMBA_032
GATAGTTTTTGACTGAAAGAGAACAGAATTATTTAAAACATATTTTCATTAGGTAATATCTTTGATTTTGTCTGTTTTTTTTGAACTCTTTTACCTTACTTTTTGTCTCCCGGATTTTATAATTCCAGAAGGAGATTTTACTTTTTTAGACGTTTTTTAATTTTAGATTTATTTTGAAGGAAATTTTTCTGTCATTACCATTGTTTTTAGATTTTGAAAGAAAATGCATTCGTTAATTTGAGATTTGCTTTTGTTGTAAT
>NZ_JAWRXD010000984.1:0-260 GCF_046535215.1 Priestia sp. SIMBA_032
TGTACTTGCTGATATCCATTTCCCGTCTTTCCATTCGTAAGGATCAACGTAAATAAGATCGGCGCTTTGAACATCATCTCTCTTAGTACGTATTCGGATGTGAATTGTTTGTTCATCGTAAGCGTATGCATAATTATCTTTCGGCCTATGATAAATGGCTTCTTTAAACATATAGAAAATCCCCCTTCAATATCTCTATACATAGTATTCCCTTAAGTGTAATAATAAAGCCTGTATTGCAAACGATTGCCTTTCTTATA
>NZ_JAWRXD010000985.1:0-259 GCF_046535215.1 Priestia sp. SIMBA_032
CGAAGTGGCTAAACGCGGCGGACTGTAAATCCGCTCCTTCGGGTTCGGCAGTTCGAATCTGCCCCCCTCCACCATTTACAGGGGCATAGTTTAAAGGTAGAACTACGGTCTCCAAAACCGTCAGTGTGGGTTCGATTCCTACTGCCCCTGCCAATTATAAAATTAATATTGCATATATACGTGGCGATTGTGGCGAAGTGGTTAACGCACCGGATTGTGGTTCCGGCATTCGTGGGTTCGATTCCCATCAGTCGCCCCA
>NZ_JAWRXD010000986.1:0-259 GCF_046535215.1 Priestia sp. SIMBA_032
GACGAAGAAGGCTACCGCGACCACGACGATGACCAGACCCGAGAGCTCGATCGCGGTCATCGCGAGGTTGCTGCCGAGAGACTCCCGGATCCCCCGCGCGTTGAGCGCGGCGACCAGGGCGAGGAAGACGATCGCGGCGGGCACGACCGGAACATCGATGAACGTCGCCAGGTAGTCGCCGGCGAACGCCAGCGCGAGGCCGGCCGCGCTGACGACACCCGCGGCCAGCATGCTGAAGCCGACGAGGAACGACACGAGG
>NZ_JAWRXD010000987.1:0-259 GCF_046535215.1 Priestia sp. SIMBA_032
GGTGAAACACAAGCAGAGCAATTTATACGAACTGTTCCAAAATATAAACAAGCACTGCCACCCGTGATTGATGTTGAGTTTTACGCTAACAAAAAAGATAATCCGCCTAAGCGTGAAGATGTTACGAAAGAGTTGGCGGTCATGATTGAAATGCTAGAAAAACATTACGATAAGAAAGTAATATTGTATGCAACGCAAGAGGCGTATGATTTATATATAAAGGATGCGTATCCAAAATGTAATATATGGATTCGTAGTG
>NZ_JAWRXD010000988.1:0-259 GCF_046535215.1 Priestia sp. SIMBA_032
TCATCACCACCATACTAAGCAGTTCCCAATTGACGATGGCCGCACCGGGTTACAGCAGTGCTGGCAGCGTGATCGGTGATGACGTCCTGTACAGCATCGGCGGAGGAAATGCGGTCTCTATGGGACGTGCCGGTAACATGCAAAGCATCGGGGTGGGCATTGGCTGGAACAGCAACTTGATGTGCGGAAATATGGACCTGTCGACCACACTGCATAACCAACTCAACGGACTGACAGGCGGCTTCCAGAGCATTATGGG
>NZ_JAWRXD010000989.1:0-259 GCF_046535215.1 Priestia sp. SIMBA_032
TGCCAGATGCCTCCTTCGGCATATGGCAGTCGCGTGCGAGTCTCGCATCCCTCGTCCGTGACGATGCAGAACCAGACGCGGTCGGCGGTCGGCGCCCAGACGGCGACATCGGCACCCGAAGGGGTGAGGGTAACGCCTAACTTCATAGGATCGATTCGAACAGGTCGGCGTATGCGGCGGCCGAGGTGGCCCAGTCGACGGGCTCGGCCATCGCCTGCCGGCGCATTTCGGCGAACGCGGGCGTCCCGTAGGCGGCGAC
>NZ_JAWRXD010000990.1:0-259 GCF_046535215.1 Priestia sp. SIMBA_032
GTCGCACACCGGTCGGTGCCGACTTACTCCTCGTCTTCCTCTTCGCGCTCGGCCTCGACGCGGGCGCGGTCCTCGGCGCCCTTGGCCTCCGGATCGCGGTCGATCAGCTCGATCACCGCCATCGGCGCGGCATCGCCATAGCGGAAGCCGGCCTTGAGCACGCGGGTGTAACCGCCCGGGCGGTCGGTGTAGCGGCCGGCCAGCGTGTCGAACAGCTTGGTCACGAGCTCGTCATTGCGCAGGGTGGCGAAGGCGCGCC
>NZ_JAWRXD010000044.1:0-16830 GCF_046535215.1 Priestia sp. SIMBA_032
TAATATCCTTTTAGGTGAATGCCTTCTTGTATAGCAAGCTTAATCACTTTTAAATGTTCTTCAATATATTTAATACGAGGAACATCTACAATTTCTCCATCAATAATCGGATCTTCATCACCAAGCCCATTTTCAGTTACATACATTTTAATATCACCATAACGATCTTTTAACATATGCAGTCCGTCTAAAAATCCTTGAGGTGAAATTTCCCATCCCCATTTTGTATAGTTTTTATCTCCCATTTTTACTGTGCGATAAAAGCCGTCAAATGATGGATTTCCAGGAGCTAAAGTAGAGGTTTCCCTTGAGTGCTCCATAGACGAAACAGTTTCATTGTTTTTCTCTACGCGAATTGGTTGATAATAATTAAGACCAATGAAATCATTGTGTTCGGCATTTCTTTTTAATGTATCTAGTTCTTCTTCTGTCCAGCTTGGAGTCCATCCTTTTTCTTTTAATTGCTGTACGACATAAGATGGATATTCGCCTTTTAAAATTGGATCATAATACCAAAACGTTTCATATTCATTCGCGTGTCTAGCTGCTAAGATATTTTCCTTTCTATCATCAACGCTATAAGCTGGTAAGAAAACATGTGTGATCCCAATTTCTCCATACTGCTTGAATTGCTTGTAGCTCTCTACAGCTTTTGCATGTGCGTAAAATACATAATGTGTAGCTTGAAAGTACTTTTTTTCATCGTTTTGAATACCGGGAGGATGAGCTCCTTTTAAATAGCCTAATCCACAAAACATAACGGTTTCATTGAACGTAATCCAATGTTTAACACGGTCTCCAAATGCTTTAAAACAAACCTCTGCATACTTAACGAACGCATCGGCTGTTCGTTTATTTGTCCATCCGCCGTCCTCTTCAAGCGTCACAGGCAGATCCCAGTGATACAGTGTTACAAATGGAACAATTCCATACTTTAAGCATTCATTAATCACTTGATTATAAAAATCTAATCCTTTTTGATTGACTTCTCCATCGCCAGTTGGCAAGATACGTGCCCACGAAATAGAAAAACGGTACGATTCTAACCCCATCTCAGCCATTAACTTAATGTCTTCCTTGTAGCGATGGTAATGGTCAATGGCTACATCTCCATTTGTGCCTTGATATGTTTTTCCAGGAAGCTTTGAAAAAACATCCCAATTGGTTTCGCCTTTCCCATCTTCATTCCATGCGCCTTCTATTTGATAAGAAGCTGATGCAGCTCCAAATAAAAAATCTTTTGCAAATTTCATGATAACACCCCTTATTTTTATGCTAATATCTATTATTTATTACTATATATTAAATTTATAGGTACAAATTTAATATAGATTATATACTTATTTTTTGCATTTGACTACAGAAAATGTAAGATAAAGACCTTTTTATTTTTATTTAATTGGAGAAAGTCTAGTTGTTTGGACATTTTCTGATCTCTCATCCATTTCATAAAAAAACGGACTGTTCGGACAACCCCTAGCATATAAAAACCCATTACTTCTTACATAATCAGCTACCCCTTACCTACTGCAGTAAGGGTTCTTTTTTATTTTTCGACTGGACAGGCAAGCATACTGAAGTAGCTACATAGTATCTAAAGAATTGTAACTCCATTCCCTAATTAGTATCTAGTTCAGTATCGTTACCTCGGTTATACAAGCTGTATACGCCTAGCGAGGCCCTTCGTGGAATCTGTAAGGGAGCTGAGCCGAAGAGGCGAAGGGGGCGACCGGATGTGTTGAGCTAAAATAACTGAGACATGAAAAGCGAAAAAATAAAAAGAATGAAAGTAGGTACCAACATGAGAAAAACACAATGGTTTAACTTTCGAAACTTCTTTCATAAACCTTCTTTAACCTCGTCCTTTTAATGCTTATTCGTTTGTTCCTTTTAGTCCACTTGCCATGCTTGATCCTACCATTCTAACCATAGGAGGTATTGTCTTAGGAATTGCCTTCATTGAACGGATGTTAGAGCGATTGGGTGTCATAGACCTTGCCGATCAGTTTGAAAAAGTGATGCGGTTTATCTTACCTGTCACCTTTTATGGAGCCTTATTTTACTTCTTTGCGACATTTATGTTTTAAGGAGGGTTTTAGATGTTTGAAAAGCTAAAATTGCGTGGAAAGCTTATTAAAGCGTTTCGTACGGCAGAGATTTATCGAGTCATAAAACGTGGTGATCGTACCTCCTATCAATTTCCGAAGATCCATCGGATTGATCATCAGCACACCTACACTCGGTATGCTTTTTCCTTATTGAATGGCATTGATCCTGAACTTTTAACTAAAAAAAGATGGGCATTACGACAAGTACTAGGCAGCAATATTGAAGTGAATGGCAGCTTGAAGAACTTTAGTATTACCGTTCATCACAAAAGCCTACCTAAAATGCTTAATTATAGTTATGAAGCCATTCATCCTCATATAGAGAAAATGGAGCTTCCGGTATGCATTGGTCAAGATATCTATGGAAATCCCGTTTCATGGGATTTTGCAGATTTAGAAACGTTATTGATTTCAGGCGAAATTGGAGCCGGAAAAAGCAGTCTCATGCGGGTTATCCTCACCACTTGGGTGAAATATACCTCTTCTGAAGACATGCGTTTAGTATTAGTCGATCTGAAACGAGCCGATTTGGGGTTATTTCAAGGGATTGAGCATGTAGATGCGCTTTGCTTTGAAGCAAAGGATATGAGAAAACCTTTTGCTTTATTACGAGCTGAAATGTATCGACGAGGCGATTTATTGTTAGAGCATGGGGTCACACATATAAGCAGGCTTCCATTTAAGCTTCCTCGAATTGTCGTGGTAATTGATGAAATGAGCATAGTGAAGAGAGAGACGGATCTTGTGGAGATGATTCAACAGTTTGCAAGCCAAGGCCGTGCGTTAGGTGTTCATACCATTATTGCGATGCAGCGTCCTGATGCGGATTTATTAAATTCAGCGTTAAAGGCTAACTTACGAGTACGAATCTCTGGAAGGCAGGCAGATGCAACAAATGCGAAAGTAGCCGGAGTGATTGGCGCAGAAGAAATCGATGCTGCAGCCAGGGGGCGTATGAAAATTAAAATTGATGACGTGAAAGAGTTTCAAGCCTACTTCTTAGATGAAGGAGCTGGTAAGGAAATACTTTCACCTTATAAAACACTCGTGAAAGATCCTGGACCAGAACTAGAAGTGGTATCACAGTCTATCTTCGGGTTATTAGAGAAGGAGGAACAGCGATGAGCTTTCGACTATCTCAGCGTGATAAAGACATCATAGCGTTTGTTAACCAGTTTAGAGCTGTGGATAGGGACTCATTAGTTAACCTCTTCTTTAAACAGCTCAAATCACCCGTAAATGCTTGTAATAGCGTCATGGTACGTTTATATCGATTAGGACTCATTGAACGCACACAGCAGTATTCTCCGACGGTCTATTTACCTGTAGATGCCAAAATCAAAAAGAACTCTCAAAAAATATTACATTTCCTTTCTATCTTGGATGTCTATAAACAAATGTGTACGTATAGTGTACCTAAACACGTCATTGTGGAAGATAAGCCCACTGGACGAAAAGGAGGGATTGAACCGGATCTCTTTTGGATTTTTAAAGGATCTCCTTTTTGGATTGAAATTCAACGAAATCAGTATTCCGAACAGAAAATGCAAGCGAAGATCAATCTCTATGAGGAGTTTTTCTTTTCAGATGAGTGGAAATTGTTGCACTGGCAGCCTGAAGAACGGACACCTATCTTCCCTTCCGTTATTTTGATTACACTTGTTCGTTATGCTGTTAATTCTGAGCACATCCGCATTATACAGGTAGCAAGTATCCACGAGCTCATGGAGAAATATAAGAACTCTGCAAAACAGGAGAGGCAAGTAAGACCAAAGTTATCGTCCTCAAATGGAATCAAAATTAATTTAACATAGGGTAATAAGAAGTTATGTCCTTTGATAAAAAAGAAAGCTACCCCATCGTTGCAGGACAAGTAGCTTTTAAGAGAATTCATAAACTAATTTATAAAAAGTCTGAATAACTTTATAACAAATTAAGAAATAAATCAATACAAGTTGACCTTGAACATATATATAACATGCATTTTTTATACATCTTCCTCTCACTTGGGTATCGAGTAAACGTAGTCATATCAGGGATGTATAAAAAGCTGCATATATGTAAACTAGCTACTTGGTGTCTTGAAATAAAAAAGTCCCATTGATATTACTCAATTTAAAGAAGGAGCTCTGTCTATCATATATAGCCCAAAAACAGAAAAAACAACTGGGTCCGTTCAGTTGTTTTTTCTGCTACATTTATTTGATTAAAGGATAGAAACTTTACAGCTTCTTGAGTAGTTTGTTCATAACATGTGAAATTATTCAATCTACTAGACACAACAAAAAAATAGACGGAATATTTCAATTAATTAGTTTACTTTGTAATCGCTTTCATTTATAATAAGGGTAGGTTGGATGGCATGAGTGGCTGTCATAGTATTTAGCGTAGGCGGGGCTGATACGAGGGAACAGGGCATAAAAGAAATGTCCTTTTTTATTTTTATGAAAAAAGTAAAAATAACATTTGATAATTTAAGTCAGGAAATATAACAGAATGATGGTTTTTTTATTCTAATTATGTAAAATGAAGTTGTGTAGAATCTACATAAAAAAGAAAGGATTACCTTTGGGGATAAGGTAGTCCTTTTTTTATTGGTTCGAAAATCACACAAATATTTATATTTTCAAAATATTAAGTGATGACATTGATCATCATAGATAGTAAGATATAAGTGGTCAGCCTAACGGTGGGTTCACGTTTGATAACCCAAATCATGCTTATAGGAAAGAGCATTTCTCATTTGAGAGGAATGCTCTTTTCTCTGTATAAGAAAAAGCAGGCTTAAGCCTGTTTTTGTAGCCTTAGAGGCTATTTTATAGTTAAGAAGTACGTATTAGTTCTTGTGAGGATTCTTGATACAAATTCAGAAACTGTTGAACAGCTTCTGTCATACATGATGTATTCCACTTCTTTAAGATACTTCTTTTTTGATTCTTAATCGTGCACTCTTCTTTATGGAAAATGTCTTGTATTGCTGAAATAGAATGACCATCAAGAGCAAAAACTTCTTGTCCTGCTTTAGTGAGTTGATTCATGAATACTTTCTCTTTCAAGATTTTCCATTCTTCTTCTACACTCTTCAGTCGAGCAACTTCATCAACTAAATCAGACGCTACACTCAAGATATGTTCAATACCCATTAATAGTTTTTCACTTTGATCCATGATAAGACCCTCCTATTTTTTGAAGGAAACCCGTGCTATAATAAAGGTCCAACGTTTTAATTGACACGGGGTGCTTCCTTTCCAGGGGAAGTGCCCTTTTATTATTTAGTTTGGTCTTGCATTATTTATAATAAAGTTTGATTAAAAATCCTGTATATAACAGGACTTTTTTGTTCGATAATAAGACTATTTTATTGAACAAGGGAGTGATATAGAAACAAAACTGGTGGTTTTAATTTACCTAACGAATTCTGTTCTATTATTGCTATACTAAGATTCGATGAGTTTTTAACGGATTTAAATGTTCATCATGAAGAAGGAGAGAATTGAATGGTTACTACAAAGACCCGAAAAAAGATTGCAGGAAATGATCTAGAAACTAATACACCAACTGTTGAACAGCTAGCGTATTATCGAATATTAGCTCCACTAAAAGTTAGATCACTCTTATCTCATCTTAATTCAAGTGAAAAGAAATCTATTTCCTTTGATTTTAAAAAAATGAAAAATGGGGATTTAGATCCTTTACGTCACACATTTATAGAAGAGGTAGACAAACAGCAAACAGGCTCTAATGAAACATCTGAAAACAAAGAATCTACGCCTTACAAAGTAGATTTTGTTAACATGCAAAAGAAAGCTTTTAATTTATATGAAGGAATAATTCACGTATATGGTATCCAGGACGACGGTATTAAGTTACCAGTGGAGGAAGTTAAAATAGATGAGTTGAAAATTGGAAAAAACGAAGTCGTTTATATGAACAATGAATCCATCCTTGTTACTTACCGAATCATTGACACAGAGAAGGGATTCAAGGTCGTTATAGAAGATACTTTAACGTTGGATTTTGATAGGAGAAAGAAATCTGGTCTATTCCATCTAGAAAGAGTAAAAAGTCTCCGTTCCTATATGAAATGTTTACGATTAATAAACTATTACATACAGCGCAATAAGTTTCCTTTTCAATCTCTACAGTTATCTGGTGGGACATTAAATTTAAAGGGACATCTCCAACAAATTGAGGAAGAGATTGAATCCTACAAAGAACTGATAGATATTTGTACTCAAATTGGAATAAGTGAAAATTATATATTTGATGATAAGGAAGATTTCCCTTCCCTATTCAATGCTATAATCAATATCTTTAAAAATAAACAATATAGCTTACTAAATATTCATCAAGAAAAACTAGAAAAAACGGAGATAATCAATATTGAACTTTCCAAATATGTGAAACTAGCATTAGTATATGCAGATGGATGTTTCCTTAACCTTTATAGTGAAGAAGCGTTAAAAATAACTGGTAGATATTCGTCTATAACAGATGTAGCTAGTAATCACGGGCAGGATACTGTTGAACCTGTTATGTTATCTGATAATCGGGAAAATTATGACCAAAAAGTAAGCATTTTCGCTTCTCGAAAAATTGAAGAAATGGTGAAAGATACAAACTTTGATTTTGACATAGTAAAATTATCTTTTGCCGATGAACATCATGATATACAAGCTGACTTAACAATTACTAGTTCTTTAGAGTATATAGACTTTTATGATAAAACCCTCGATGAAAATTATTTAGAGCTTGCTCTTGATCTAAACCAACGATACTTAGCTAAGTATTCTGAAGATGAAATTGCAAAGGTTAATATTTATCTCATTAAACTCAAGCAGGGCCATGAATTATCAGAAGATGAACAAAATGATCTTTATAACATACAAGCAAGAGCAGAAATGAATAACGAGCAAACAATATGTTTTGCATGTGAGGTTTTGTTGAAAAATAAGACAAAAGCGAAGAGAATATTTGCTACTCTTCCTGGTGAGGAAAAAGAAGAAATCATGGAATTTCCAATCTACCGTTTTTATCAAAACTTGAAGTAGTACGCTCATTTTCTTCTATATATAGATTGCTAGTAACCTTTTATAAGTTTTTTTATCCTTAATGCAATAAATAAGCCCTATTTGCCTATGATAGGGCTTATAAGTTAAAAAAGTCTTCTACTTTCGCCTTCGAGTCAAGTTTTTTTAAGATATTCATCACTTTTTTTATGGTTGAGCCAGATGGAATATAATTTGAGTCATTATAAATTTTACTAACTGTATGTCTATTTAAATTAGTTGCTTTAACTAATTTGGTTTGAGTATAGCCCTTGCCCATTAGGTATTTTCCTAACTTACTTTTTTTAGTGATTTTAGGCATACTAACACACTCCTTTTTATAAAGGATGCACGCATTCTAAAAAAACTATACATTTTTGTATAAAAAAACAGGCAAAAATCTTAATTTACAACATATAATAAACTATAAAATAAACAGTATATAAATATTGCTTATGCAGAGTTGGAATAATGTCGATATTTTGGTCATAATCATATAGCATGAATACAGTTAAGACCGCCTTATACACTGATACATATTGGGCGGTCTTTGTTACCGGTATTCTTTGAAATTAGACTTCACACAAAAAACCTTTACCTAGAGGGAAAAGGTTTTTTTGTGTGAATATTAGATAACGAGATACCACCATTCTAGCAAATCATTTTTCAAAAAAGGTTTTTAACCACTTATAAAAACTCTTCTTTTGTTGTTGTGCTTTTTTTAACGCTCGAATTTCACGAGCCATTGAGATTAATTGACGTTCGCGTTCCTCAAACTTGGCATCGATATAGCTTTGTATCTCTTTTATTTGTACCTCACATGATTCTAAGCTAAGGGTTTGCTTTTCAGTTGAAATGGTTGGTGGAGTGTCTGGTACTAGGTTGAATTTTTTTGCAACGGTTATAACGGCTTTTTCTAAGGTCATCTCGGGAGAAGCATAAATTCTTTTTAGTTCATGAAAGATGGTAACGTCGTCGTTCGTATAAGCTAATCTACCGTTTTTTTTAGTGAATCGCACACCAATTTTGGCAAAATGGAAGTTGTATTTTCGTATAGTTGCTATGGGCAAACCAAGTATATCAGCTAATTCTTCGGTGGTATATGCTGCTTCTGCGGTTATGACTCTCAACATATGATCACCTCCTCTTATCAAGAGAACTATTCTAGGTATATACGTTAAAACCTTCAATTAATAAGAGAACGAGATATTATATCTTGTAATGCTATTGTTACTATAGTAATCGGTATTCTCAATTGAGGGTATATTATCATGTTTAGCTATTTACTAACGTCATAGATTAAATATTTGGCCTCTCCCCTCATCGTGATGGTTTTTCCTGATTCAGCGATGCATTTAGCTATATAAACATAAACTATCTAAAGAGATTAATCTAATAAATCTTTAAATAGTGCTATCTTAATTTTAAAGTGTAATATCTACTGGATTTGAGTCAATAATTTAGATATAACAAAGTCGTCATGGTGCCAGATGAGCTAATTGTAGCATTGATAAATGTTAGAGTTTTATTTTTAGAGGATTAAATCTTTTGTTAAATAAAAATCTATTTTTGAATTCCTGTTTTATTTAGGGAATTACAAATCTATAAACTCGGAAATAAAACAATAATGATTCATTTCTGGTTTTATTAAACTTAAAACATTTTAAAGTTGTGTTTGTAAAAGAATAAATGAATTATCTTTTAAATTATTGATTTTTTGTACGTTGATGTTTTCAATAATTTCACAGCATGTTTGTTATAATTAAGCAATAAAATTCAGTTGAACATAAAATTAATCTTAAAATGATAATTAAAGCAATCATAAGTAAATTCCGATTTAGATATTTTTATGAAATTGATAAATAATTAAATAAAGATATTATTGTTTTTTATTATTTATTAGTTATTAGTTAACAAAATAAAAAACTAGGAATGATTTTTCCTAGTTTGAGAATAGCTTTTGCCATAATGTCTTCTTTTGATTTTGTTCTTTAATCAACTCTTTTTGAGTATGAGTAAATGCATTTAAAAGGTCTTCATCTCTTTGTTTTAATAACTCTTTTAGATTAGTATTTATCAGTTCTTCAAAATTCTGTTTGCTTTGATTTAACTCCTGTTCAGCTGAATTATCTTTTAGCGTTTCTTGAGTTTTTCTAATGTTTTCAAGAAGAATTTTATCACGTTTTTTTAGGCTGTTTTCTATGTATGCTTCTAAGTCTTTATTTTCTGTTTTTACTTCAATCATTTGCTGCTTTGTTGCTGCAATTTCTTTATTTGCAATAGCTAACTCTTTTTGAGTAGAAATAAGTTCCTTTGTTAGAAGCTCCAATTTTTCTGAAAGAATCCTGTTAAATTCTATTTGTTGGTTCTGACCTTCAATTAGGTGATCTATCTTCTTTTCTAAAATAGACCGTTCTACGTGGTCATTAATAGTCATTTCTTCACCATTACGCCATTGTTTCACTTGATCCCAGGACCAACCTTGCTCATGAATTTTCTTCTTTATACTGTTAAGTGTCTCTAGATTCTCTTTTGTAAACCTTCTATGACCTTTTCCATAATCAGTGCCTGTCCACTCTGTAATAATATTGAATTCTTCGCACCATTTACGAAGCAAATCTCCAGAGATACCCAGTATATTTACCACTTCTTTTGGTAAGTACAATTTTTCAGACATAACTACACCTCCATATGTCAATTAATAATTAATATAATACAAGAATCATGCAATTGATTTTGAAGTGAAACGTACCATAGGATTATTAACGTAGATTCTAATAAAATTGTTCTTATCTCATTATTGATTCTATATTAACTGCTAACTTCTTCTATGTAAATCTTAAAGCAATAATAATGTAATAACTAATTCCTGAATAAGATTATTGTTTTATCTTTTAAACAATAACTATCATTATTGATTAAAACGAAACGGAAAAAACTTATTATTGATTTAATTATCGTTTAAATGCATTTAAGTTAATCTTAAGTTCAACAAAAAATACATTTTAACTAAAAAATAAGTTCTTTTTTTATTCGCAAACCCGAATCCTTCCTTGAATTAACCTTAAGTTCAACTCATATTTGGATATTAGAACACACAAATAGGGTAATAGCTCTAAAATAGCTTCATTCAACTAATGATATATCAAAGATAAAATGATTAAGTTTAGCAGAGCCAAAAGGAAAGTTAAAGCATTCTTTTTAATTTAAGGACTTATAATAATACAATCAAAAATGAAAATGAAATCATATAGTAGATGAGCTATATGTAGAAAGTGGCTTTCAAGATAAATAGACAGCAAACAACTATGAAAGGGAACACCTTATAGTTGTTTGCTGTCCATTACGAATAACTAGCAATT
Organism: Priestia sp. SIMBA_032; assembly: GCF_046535215.1. Taxonomy (NCBI): domain Bacteria; kingdom Bacillati; phylum Bacillota; class Bacilli; order Caryophanales; family Bacillaceae; genus Priestia; species Priestia sp. SIMBA_032. The sequence goes on from NZ_JAWRXD010000044.1 coordinate 10,519, forward strand.
CTTAGCTAAAAATGCTTTATTTTTGATATTCATAGATAACAGGAACTTTGTCCATTTTAACGGTTTTGGCCACAATATAACGACGATAGCCATCTTTCAATACCTTCGATTCTTTCTCAATCGTTAACGGTTTGTCAAGTTGTCCTGTACGCTTCACAAATTCAATGACTTCTTCTGTTTTCACAGGGTTTGGACGTGTCTTTAAGAAGGCTTCAGGAACGATAATGTCCTCAAAACTCACGACATCCTTTGTCCCTTTTGGCTGAATAGGTTGCTGCTTCTTTGGTTGTGCAGCCTTTTTCTCTTGAACGGGTGTTTCGTTCACTTCTGGCTGTACAGTTTTCGCTTCTTTTGCTACAGGCTGTTGTTTTTCTTCCTGCTTAGTAGCTGCAACCTCTTGTTGTGCCTTAGAAGCCTCTTGTTTCGCTTCTTTTTTATCATTTGACTCATTGGCTTCTTTATCGTTTTTATTTGGGAGAACGGTAATCTGGTAGCAGATAACACCTATTTCGCCAGGGCATTCATCAATTGGAATATCCAGCGTTGGTTCTCCTTGAATTAAGATTTTTTCATGTATAATACTCTTTTTTGTTAGTCCGGTTTTATTAAAGGCTTTCTTTGCAACAAACACGGTATACGAAATAAAAGTGCTCTTTTTCAGACCTTTAGGCGCAGAAGGTGAACCTTTTTCACGCATATCAAAGGCAACGTAGCGATCGTATTCTCGTAAGGGACCTGTCGCAGATCCTGTTAGTGTCATTTTATGCGGCATAGTGATCTCCTCCTACATAGATTTATATATTAATTATTTAGAAGTATGTTCTAAATAATAATACTCTTACTAAACCTCAGCTTCCAAGGGATTTCTTCACTTTTTGATTACGAAACGGTGTCCTGTAATTGGGCATGTTCGTGTAATAAAGCTTGTTCTTCTGGTGTTAAGGCTTGTCCTAGATCCTGTTTCAGCTGCGCCATTTCTAACGAACTGTACGTAGAACTATGCTCTTGAAGTAGGCTTTCTTCTTCAGGTGTTAGTTCTTGCCCTAAATCTTGTTTTAATTGGATCATTTCAAGCTGCTGATCCAGAGAGATAGCTGTTTCTTGTGTACATTTTTTTTGCTCCTGTTCAGCTTTTAACCAAGCAGGAACCAATTCCTTACGGATGATATGTTTAGGCGTAAATAACGCTGCTGTTTCAGCCTCAGTATGTATGTCTGACTCAGATGATGGTTCTTCTGTATTCCCTTTTAGTAGATTTGTAAATTGATTGAATGCAATTTGATAAACAAGACGGCACATTTCATCCAGTGATAGGGTAGTACCCTTATGATTCGCTTCATGGACATATTTATCTAAACCAACAATGGCTGTATAAGCGACTTCATGAACTTGCTCTTTGATAATCTCAATCTCTGTATCTCGTTTTACTGCTTTTGCTGCATTTCGAATACGAGCATAAAAGTCTTTTAGTTGATGACCATATTTCCCTGCATACACGTTATTTACTTTCTTAGGAACACCTTTGATATAAGCAAATGACTGTGAAGCAGATATTAAATGATTATTTAAATGCTTTTTAGGTAAATCAAGGTTAATAAAGGGGGACGACGTTTTTTCGCCCTCAAAGCTTGGTGTATCAACGTTTTCAGCACGTTCTGGACTTGTCACAGGACTTGTCACAGGAGTTGTCATTTCTTCTTGTTGATGCGTTTGAATGCCTGTTGTATCATGTGCAAAAAAGATTTCCTCACAGATTTGATCAAAATTCGTATGGCTTTTAAGGATAAACACATAGCTATCAGGATGAGCACCTGTCGTATCTTCTTTGATATAACGGGCCACGATCATAAACGGTGTTGCCTTTAACGATTTTACAAATCGAGAAACGGTACTTTGGGATACATCAAATTTCTCCATAAGTGTTTTGGAGTGAATGGCTTGAATGCCTGTAGCAACAAGGTTATAAATCACGTAATCTAACATTTCCATACGCTTTTTAGGGAATACTTTATGTAGGGCTTCTTGTTGTTGTTTAAAGTATGTACGAAGTGTTTCTAAAAACGCTTCTTTCTTTTTACGAAGGGTCGGTTTTTCTTTCCATAACCATTTAAATCGACCGTTGAAGGTATTTACATCTGGTAAATAGCAAGTCAATATCTTTGTCATTTGTTCATCTTCTCCTTTAAGGAACACAAAAAAGACACTGTTTCCCTGAAGAAAGGAAAACAATGTCTTAATTAAGATAAACTAAGCCCTTGAAATAGATGTCAATTTCGTATAAAATAAAACCATAAGTTTTATTTTGTACAAAACTAACTCTATTAACAAGAGACTTCGACAAGTGTTTTCCCTAGTCGCATTAGGGGGAACGGTTTAAGGGTGCTTCCAACACCTCTTAAACAGTTGAAGTCTTTTTTCTATTCCGGTCATTTTTGTTAATTTAATTATAGCGTTAACTAGTCTTATAATTCAATAAAAAATTAGCAAAATATATCAAAACAAGTATTTTTAGCTACGATACGTTTGTTATTTCTTTAGGAGTCGACTTCATCATAGCTGAATTTGTGGAATCTGGGGAGGGGTATTTTTTTACCCCTTCCTAAATAGTTAGAAGTGTGTTATAATGCTGCACTTTTATAACGTTAAAGATCTGGTAATTTGTACACTTTTAATGATAAGGGTAAATAGCTATTCTGGGTAGGGTGATTTTTTCTAGTCCTTTTTTGGTAAATGGGGTGAGAAAAAATCACCCTATTCAATATGCTCATAATATGATATAAGTAGCTTTTAACTATAAAGGCAGAGGGATATTTTTGGCCTTAAAGATCGGACAGGAGGTTCTTTTATTAGTTATATAGAAGTTATAAGTTGATCCTAAGTTAAACTCTTTTGTTTAGATTTAAAAATAGAGGAGTAAACGACTTGGAGTTAGCAAAAAGTAATGCGCTACTATGTAGTTCATTCAATTTTTACTGTATTGTTTGTGAGAGGGAAGCGTGTACTTTATCTTGTTCCTTAAGGTGGCTCTGTGAGGTTCTTACGCTTTATATAAGCTCATTTAATATACTCTAAATAGTTTAAACGCTTTTTGTATTGTTAGAAGCTCACAATGCCTGTTAAAAGTCTCAGCAACAAACTACATAGCTTAGAAGGTTGCCGATGAAACAAACGTAATGTATCTATCAAGACATCGTTATGTTACCCATAAATGACCTATTTGAACTTAGCTAATACAAATCTTCATCTCACTATACTATAGAAGTAGAAAAAGCAGGCTAAGGCCTGCTTTTATAAACGCTACGATTAATCTTCAAATAAATGGTCCATTTCTTCTGCTGCTTCCCGTTTTCTTTTTTCCCTGAACTGCATTTTTTCTTCTTGAATCTTATGTAGCGCAACTCTTTTGGCCTTCTTAGTAGCTTCTGTTTCACCGAACTGTGTGGACTTAAACTTTTGAATATTTAAATGGTCGTATAAATTATTAACGAGTTCCATTAATACCCGAGTGTCTATTTGTGTGTTCTTTGTCGTTTCTTTTATCTCACTTAACTCATCGTCTAAGTACTGGTAAAATCCACTTGCTCTTTTCAGGTAAGCCTGACCTATTGCGTCAATTGTAGCAGCGTCTAAAAATGTTTCATCGGGCTCATTATTTTTTAATCGTTCATATTTTCGAATGATATCTGCAACGGCATCCCCTGGAAAACGGTAGCCTCTTTCTTTCATATGTTTATGAAGATATTCATCAGCCTCTTCACTCAAAGAAATCATTCTTCTGTGTTTGCTTGCGGTCATTATTCTTCATCCTCTCCAAAGAGTTTATTGAATGTGCGATCCATATTTGCCATCGCATCTGAGCATCTTTGCATTGTATCTATCGTTCGATCATACAAATCATCAATAGCTTGTTCTTGCTTTTCTACTTCTTCCATAATCGATAATGTTTCAATTTGTTCTTTCAAAAAAGCTTGTCGAGAAAGACCTTTTTCTTTGGCTAAACGATCTACTTTACTCACAGCAACCGGACATACATTTCTCACTTTAATCTCCATGTTTGTTCTCCTTTTCTGTGTTTTTATTGCATCAACATAAAAAACGTAAAAAACATCTTGAAGAGCATAAGGGGTTTTTGCCCCCACAGGGTGTGTGGGGCTAGGCAGAGCCTAGCTTCACCGTGATACCACGAAAGTTGCTTAGGTGCACACCTTAAGGTTCCTTTCTGAGTATATAGTGTGGATATAAAGTCCCTTTTACAGGTGACTTATGGTGTATATTCTGGTGATGTGAAGTCTCTCTGAAGGTCACGTCAGTTTATCAAGATTGAAGAAGTTTTCTTGGTGATTCGTACTCTAAATGTTGAAATTTTTTAACGGCTTCTTTCATGGAGGATACACCTAATTTGCGTATAATAGTTTGTCTTTGTGATTTGATTGTGGCTTCTTCTTTAGACAGAATCAACTGCATTTCCCGTCCAGAATATCCATCCAAAGCAAGCTCAAAAATCTGTTGTTCAGCAAAGGTAAATTGATTGAGAAATACTTTTTCTTTCAGGATTTTGCATTCTTCTTCTACACGTTTTAGTCGATCAACTTCATCAACTAAATCAGATGCCACACTCAAAATATGTTCAATTCCCATTAAAAGTTTTTCACTTTGATCCATGATAAGACCCTCCTGTTTTTTGAGGGCAACCCATGTTATAATAGAAGTCCTTACGAGTTCTACATGGGGTGCTTTCCTGGCAGGGAAAGTGCCCTTTTATTTTGTTTTTTCACTTTACTTCTTTGAATCTTTAAAGAGTTCTTTTTCCAAAAGTTGAACAAGAAATTCTTTTTTGCTCACACCTTCTTCAATACATCTCTTTGCAAATTCTTTAAACAACTCTTCGGGGATATCAGCATTTAAACGCTTAAATCCAGACGGTGTTTTAGTCATATAATCCCTCACACTTTTTAAATACAAGTCACTCATTTGAGTGACTTGTATTTAGTTTAAAGGATATAATTACCAGGGTCAATAACTTTATGTTGTTTTCTATATCTGAAAATTGGATATTATTCACTCTATTTAAACCTTTACTCCATAAAGAACCTGCTATAATGGCAGTGTCGAGAATGAGGAGGATTATAAAATGAAAGAAAGGATAAAACGAATTATTTTAGAGTTAATTAAGCAAAGGAATGATAATGTTTCATTCGCTGAGATTGAACGTACATTAGAGAAAAAGGGTATAAATTATCAAGGGGATTACAGTATCCATATGCCAAGCAATCGAAATGTAAAGCTATGGATAGGAATGTCTGAAGATTTTTGTAAGGCCATTCTAGAATTAATGTTTGATGATCGTGCAATCATACCTCGAAATGTTCCGAGTACAGTATATATATTTGATGGGAAAGTGCCAGACTATCCAGTGGCCGAAAATCTATATCACATGTATAAAACGGAAAGGTGGATTCCTATAGCGTTTGCTCTTGGTAATCTATATGAAGAGTGATTTCAATTAAGAGAGAGGGCCTTGTTTATTTAGAATAGAAGAAAAAATTAATACTAGTATAAAATAGACTCCAACAGTTTTTTGTTTGTCCTTTTTATTAGAGGAAGGAATATAATAAAAGAGAATTCTCTTTTCAAGTGAACACACGTTCAATTAATTGTACATATTATAAAGAAGAATTTAATGAAAAGAGGAGATGAACAAAAGAAAAAAGCCATGCTAATCGAAACTAGTTTGGCCTCCAGGATAACATGTGCAGTGATATCGAAAGATATTTTCATTATAACCTATTGGATTTAATGGCAGAAAGCTGATAAAAAACCAAATGAATAATAGAAAACCTTAACTGAATTATAATAAAAAAAAGAGTGCTTCTCCTGTAGAGGGAAGCACTCTTTTTTGAAATTGAAGTATTGGTGGCCTTGATTATAGCATGTTTTAGCTCTAAAAGATAGGTGATCTTTATGATAGTCCAAGTTTCATGCGGTTAACGGTAGATTGACTGTATTTGTTTTTTTATTGAAAATTACGCAAAAAAATATAAAAATGTATTGATTTTTTGATTTAAGTATATTATTATAATAAAGCGTCGTTGAGAGAAATTAAAAACAACGTTTTTTAAAAACATTGACAAAGAGTTAATGTTTTGATAAAATTATAAAGTTGCTTTAGAGCGACGATTGAACTTTGAAAACTGAACAAAGCGACAAACGTCAACGTTAATTTTTTTTATTTTATATGAGCAAGTCAAACATTTCTTCGGAGAGTTTGATCCTGGCTCAGGATGAACGCTGGCGGCGTGCCTAATACATGCA
>NZ_JAWRXD010000991.1:0-259 GCF_046535215.1 Priestia sp. SIMBA_032
TTGGTGCATGTTGTAAAATAACCTTATTTTCTTTCGCTAACGCTAGTACAATCTGTACTTGTCCTTTGGCAGCACCTTCTGCGATCCAAATTTTATTTATATCTCTCCCTGATCGTAACGCCTCAATTACAGGGTTACGTCCGATAATATATTCACTACTCATGATGATGTGCCCCCTTCCTTTTCTTCTAAAACTGCAATTGCCTTATATACAATTTCGTCTAATCTTTCACGGTTATTTAATAAATGATGATAACCA
>NZ_JAWRXD010000992.1:0-259 GCF_046535215.1 Priestia sp. SIMBA_032
TGTCTGTCTTACTTTTTGAACACCGGCCTCAATGACAAGCTCAGCAATTTGTTCCGGCTTATGAAATGCCATTACCCATTCCTCCATTTTCTCCAAATAAAAAAGCAGCTTCAAAAAACCTCCTCAAATAAAGGTTTTTGAATGCTGCTTAATTTCTCTGCACATCTTTTACAGAGATATCAATCATCACTTTTACTATAAAATAGAAAATCCACAACTCTTGTAAATTTTCCATTTTTCACTATGAAGCTAGCTTTAT
>NZ_JAWRXD010000993.1:0-259 GCF_046535215.1 Priestia sp. SIMBA_032
TCGATATTCGCTTGAGCGCTTCGACTGACTTGATCCATTTCGTGGCCGGTGGCGCGGACGCGGCAATTCGTTACGGCAGCGGCGAATGGAAAGGGCTGCGCGTTGACCGGCTGATGGACGACGAGATCTTCCCGGTATGCAGTCCAAAACTGCTGACGGGCAGTCATCCACTCACGAGCGTCGACAATCTCGCTCATCACACGCTATTGCAGGTGAGCGGCGTGACAAGCAACGATTGGAGCATCTGGCTCGACGCGGC
>NZ_JAWRXD010000994.1:0-259 GCF_046535215.1 Priestia sp. SIMBA_032
CTTTCTTCCGGGAAGTAGTCTAAAAGGTGCAATTCGCGCACATACCGAACGTATTGTGAGAACTGTTGGGAAAGATACACATCCTGAAAACAATTCTAACGAACTTTGGGCTAACGATCCCCTCAATGACGATTATAGCTATTTAAAGAACGCGAAAACGGGTTCTGAAGTTTATTGTTTATCTTCGTTCACCGATCGAATGTTTGGAAATACTTCGATCGCCAGTCGGGTTCGGATTGAAGATGCTTATCCCGCTCCG
>NZ_JAWRXD010000995.1:0-259 GCF_046535215.1 Priestia sp. SIMBA_032
CTCCGGCGACGATATCAATGTGCAGTTTCGGCTTGGCCGACAGTCCCGGAACCGCGGTGGAGCCTACGTGGTCGAGGCGCTGGACAAGAGGACCGAGCTGCTCACGCAACTGCGCGATGAGCCTGTCCGCAGTTTCGATCCAGCTTGGGTCATGGTCAATTAGTATGATGGCCATTCCCTGAAATCCATAATTTTCAATCGGTTAAAATGAAATTCCGTGACGCTGTGTGTCAAAATCATTGCAGTTCGTGACTTGCAT
>NZ_JAWRXD010000996.1:0-259 GCF_046535215.1 Priestia sp. SIMBA_032
TGAAAGCAGAAGGTGCAAAACCAGAGCCAGTAGAGCTGAAGTTTGAAAATGGAAAAGTAATTGCAAAGTATCCAGAAATTATGGATATGGAAGAAAGAAGTATCGTCTTTAAAACAAAAGTAAAAGAAACTGCAAAAATTGGTGAAGAAATTGTTAATAAAGCAACCGTTAGTGATAAAACAAATCCACCAAAGGATTTAGAAGAGAAGATTACACCACAGCATAAGGCCGGTAAAATTGCTGCAAAGAAAAAAGCAAC
>NZ_JAWRXD010000997.1:0-259 GCF_046535215.1 Priestia sp. SIMBA_032
CTCGTCGGCCCTGACGGCGGAAGACGTCCCGGACGTCATGAACGAGGTCGGCGATCGGGTGATCGCCCACATCATGGAGGACAATCCCGAGTGGCACGCGGCGATGGGCAATCCCCTGTCGTCCAAGCCCCGCGGCGGCCTGTCGGCGCAGGACGCGGCGCAGAAGATCACCGGCAAGATCCCGCTGATCCCGGATGTCGAGGAGCAGCGGTTGATCTGGGAGTTGATCGAGGAGCAATACCGCGCCGAGATCGCCGCT
>NZ_JAWRXD010000998.1:0-259 GCF_046535215.1 Priestia sp. SIMBA_032
CCCGCTTTAGTATGGCAACATCATTATTCTTTATATTTTAAATGCGCCCGAAAAAAGATCGAAAAAGATTATGCTACCTCAAAATCCAGACCCAGAATTAATGGAAAAATCGGAGTGAAAACGGTTTGATGAAGCATTTTTTTTAGGATTCAATACTCCACAAAGCTCCAACAAAAATTGTGTAAGACCTAAATAGTCATTAAAAATTATATCAGTTAGGCAAAAAAGCTTGAAGTTTGCAAAATATACTTAATCATGG
>NZ_JAWRXD010000999.1:0-259 GCF_046535215.1 Priestia sp. SIMBA_032
ATCGCGAGGTCAATTGTAAACATGGGTTTGCGGCCTATCTTGTCGGCCAAGTACCCGCCCAGAGGGCCGCCTAGGAAGATGCCAATGAGGGCGGAGGCTCCAATCAAACCTTGCCAGGTGAGCGAGAGTTCTAGGTCATTAGTAATCGCCGGCATGACGATGCCGATGGCTCCGAGAATGAAGCCATCAATCAACATGCCGCCTGAAATCAGGGTGGTCAGCTTTATGATGAACTTACGCTGTTTATCGGACATAGCCT
>NZ_JAWRXD010000130.1:0-469 GCF_046535215.1 Priestia sp. SIMBA_032
CTCGGCCATTAACAGGCCGCCGTCCGGCCCAAGGAATTCATCTTCATCGGTGTAGGCCGGTACGCCTATGGAGGTACGCCGAGTGATGACGCTGAGCGTATGGTTCCAGCCCATGCCAAACATACCGTTACCGGCGCTGCTGTTATAGACCAGCGCGAGCGTTGGCGCAAACCCACGCCCAGGCGAGATCGGCAGCGGCAACTCACACGTTGCAGCACCATTGGCTTTGACCGCGCCGACCCCGTCGCCAATGCTGCTGATCGCACCGCCGCCCTTGGGCAGGCTGGGCAACTCGATCCGCCAAGCGTCCTCGTTGCTCATGATCCCCCCGCCTGCCCGGTTACAGCCGTGTAGCGCAGATGCAAGATGATGTCGGTCAACGATCGGATCTGACGCAGACGCAATGCCAGATCCTGCTCGGTGAAACGCAGTTGCCAACGGGCAATGGCACCGGTGCCTTCAAAGGGTT
>NZ_JAWRXD010001000.1:0-259 GCF_046535215.1 Priestia sp. SIMBA_032
GTCTCTGGTGAGGACTATGGAGTCCGGGTCCGTTACAGATCCATGAAGCTTGAGCAACCAATCATCGTGCTCGCCAGCGCCGTCGGGAATCACCGAGCGCGGTACACCGGCGTCGTCCGATGCAGTCTCAAAGAGTTCGTCGTAGTTCAGGGTGATTGCTTCCCTGCTGCCCAGGCTGGCGAGGAGCGCCGGAGCCAAACCATATCGTTTCAGCTCCACCAGCCTCGCAATGGCCTGGTTGAAGGACGGTGATTCCTGT
>NZ_JAWRXD010001001.1:0-259 GCF_046535215.1 Priestia sp. SIMBA_032
GTACTTTGCGTGTCTGCCCTCGCCAGGGAAGCTTGGTGACCGCTGTGTCTTCGAATAAACCACCGGGCTTGGAAATGGCTTGCAGATGTTGTTCAAACATCTGCAAGTAATACTCAGTGAAGGCGGTGTCTTGGGCACGAGGTTGTATGTACGCTTTCAGCTTGCTTAGGTAGCTGGTCCAATCGGATTCGTCCTGGGCATAGAGCTGTACGACCCAAGGTTGTTCTTCCAACTCGTCGAAGCTGTCCTGCAATGCGTT
>NZ_JAWRXD010000131.1:0-468 GCF_046535215.1 Priestia sp. SIMBA_032
GTAATGTCATTAATACAAAAATGCCATATTTAATTATAGAAGCTGCTTGGTATGGTGGAAATGGAAACATGTTGTGCCTAGGTTGGGAAGCATGGGCGAAAGAAGAGCACTTTGAAGTAGAGTGGTTCCATGCTTATTCAAAATATCCAGCAGGTTATGGCATTAACACATATGATGGTCCAAATGGAAATTATAAAGGAAATGTAGATGGATCTTATCCATATGGCGTTTTTGCGAGAAAAGATGGTTATATCGATATTGGACAAAATACATGGGTACAAGAAGAACATTTTAATATACGATGAGAATAAAGAGCTACTCTATGAGTGGTTTTTTATTTTTAATCAAGTACGAAGTGGGAAAGAGGTGGTAAAATGGATAGTTTACAAGAGGTGAAGGGTGATGTTCAGGAAATAAGGCAAGATATTAAGGATATACGATTAGAGATTAGAAGTTTAGAAATGCGGA
>NZ_JAWRXD010001002.1:0-259 GCF_046535215.1 Priestia sp. SIMBA_032
CCGGGGTAATTCGCCGGCTTCGCCATGGGCGTTTGGCGAATCAGGCACCTGTCCGTTGCGTTTGGGCCGACCATCGCTACTTTTACTGACTGGCTTCCGAGGGCGTGACCGTGGTGCTCGATGAAGGGGTGCCCGCGACGGGTGCTTCGCGCGATGCCGATGGGGCGCTCGCCGCCGCGCTTTCGCTGGTGCTGTTCGCCGCTGAGCTTTGCCCCGGCGTGCCATTCTCGCCTGCGGTGTTATTACTCATCACGCCGCT
>NZ_JAWRXD010001003.1:0-259 GCF_046535215.1 Priestia sp. SIMBA_032
GGGCCAGCCCAGGACGAACACAGGCCGGGGGCGCTCGTCGTCCGGCGCCTGGGTGTCCCATCCCTCGGTATCCAGGCTCTCGAGAGCCTGGTACAAGGCCTCCGGCATTTCCCGGTCGCGCCGGCGCATTATCGGTGGCACGAACCAGCCGCTGTGCGCCAGATGTTCACCCGCCGCATCGTGCCGCCCCGCCCGGTCGAGTGCCCGGGCGAGCAGCCAATGCAGCTTGGGCTCGCTCGACCCCTCGGACACCAGCGGG
>NZ_JAWRXD010001004.1:0-259 GCF_046535215.1 Priestia sp. SIMBA_032
GGTGAGGGTGGGCCGCACGGCCAGCACGACGGTCACGGCTACGAGGGCCACGGCCACGAGGGCCACGGTCACGGCGGCCCCTGGGGGCGAGCGCCGTACGTGTCGGGACCGTTCGGCCCGGGTTTCGCCGGCCCGTCGGCCGCGGGCGCCCCGTTCGGCGACTCGGCTCGCCCCGGCCCGGGTCGTCGAGGACGCGACGGCTCCCTAGGGCCGATGGCCCGCGTCCGCATGCTCGAGGCGCTGGAGGCGGCGGACGCCG
>NZ_JAWRXD010001005.1:0-259 GCF_046535215.1 Priestia sp. SIMBA_032
GGACGGTACGGCGACTACTTCACGCGCCTGGTGCAGGAGGCCGGATACGAAGACGCCCTGCTGCTCAACGTCGACGGCGACGTCACCTACTCCGCGTATAAGGGGGTCGAGCTCGGCACGAATCTGTTGACCGGGCCCTATCGTGATTCGCTCCTGTCGAAGGCGTACTCCGAGGCGATCGCCACCAACTCCGTCAACACGGTCGTCCTCACCGACTTCGATCGGTGGATCCCCTCCCTCAACGTCCCCGCTATGTGGG
>NZ_JAWRXD010001006.1:0-259 GCF_046535215.1 Priestia sp. SIMBA_032
GTTGAGTTCAAGGGTAATCCTGAGTTCGATGGCCTGATCATCGTGTTGGGTGACTACACCATCGATGGTAGTGGCACTGATCCCTTTACTGGAGCCATTATCTCGTCTCCTTATAGTCAGCATTTTCAAGCTCAGTTGGGAGATTCGTGGGTTAACTTGAATCCAGAGTACGACTCTGAAACTGGTCAGTTCTCGCACTTTTTGACATCAGATGGGCAGCAAGTCTATCAGGGGCCGAATGGTGAATGGACAACGGATG
>NZ_JAWRXD010001007.1:0-259 GCF_046535215.1 Priestia sp. SIMBA_032
GTGTCTCACGATGTGCCGATGACCCTTGCCCGGGTCGAGCACATGGTCGAGAAACCCAGCAGACGCCGCTTATCGCTACTCGTGGAACCGGACTTCGTGACGCAATCATTGCTCGGCTGGACGTGCTGTGATCGCTGATCCGCGCCCCTTCGTTGGCCTATCGCCAAACAGACACCGCTGGAGGCCGGTGTGAGTGCGACTTGATGTCTAAGAGTCCATGCCGACGTCCTCCTGCTCAGCTCCGTGTGCGCGGCAAAAG
>NZ_JAWRXD010000132.1:0-467 GCF_046535215.1 Priestia sp. SIMBA_032
GGATGGTGGTTCTTCTGCTACTCTATATTTAGGAGGAAAGGTTATAAATTCACCTTCTACATTATCACATGAAGATCGTTATTTACCTAATGCTTGGGTAGTAACAGCAAATCCGAAACAGAAAATAAGGATGACAATAGATGGGAAAAAAATAGATGCTAAAATACCAGATGAATTTGATATAAATATTTCAACTGATTTATAAATTTCTAAGAAAATGAAGGTTTAATTAAAGTTTAAAGACTAACATCCAAAGAGGTTTTAAATTAATACTTTTACCATTTAATATATATTAATGAAGTGCTTATAGAAACACTCAATCATATGGAAATTCTTTTAATTGAGTAGTATTTGCTACAGCTATATGAAATGGACAACCTGTACAACGAATTGTTGTAATCAGATGAGTAAAAATTAATACCCAGAATAAAGTAGTGGTCATACCTGAAAATCATTTGATAAATAAT
>NZ_JAWRXD010001008.1:0-259 GCF_046535215.1 Priestia sp. SIMBA_032
CTGACATCGGTGGGCAGCGATATCGCGCCGAGCGTAGCGGAAAGCGCGTCGCAGGCCGGGGCGTCGATATCGGCCAGTACCAGGCTTGCACCCGCGCCAGCGAACAGGCGGGCGATGGCGAGGCCGATGCCGCGCGTCGGGCCGGTGATTAGCGCTGTCTTGCCCTTCAGTCGGAAGGCGGCGAGAGGGTCAGATGTCTGCAAGCACGGTCTCCACCAATTGGGTCAAGCTGCGGTCATGCTGGAAGCCGAGATCATCG
>NZ_JAWRXD010001009.1:0-259 GCF_046535215.1 Priestia sp. SIMBA_032
GGGAATGTTAGCAGTCGGGATGCTAATGGGAGCGATTGCTTTATCAGTGCGTAAAGAAGTGAATAATCCGTTTCGTTCTATTTATACTGGACTGTTTTTGTTTGCAGGTTTAAGTTTGTGTACAGTCTTTCCGTTGTTAGTTATCATTCCAAAAGTAGCAAGTTTTATTTACTATATTGCTTTTATGATGTTAACTGGTATAGCAATTATGATTGTAAACATTCCAATGCAAGTACATATGCAAAAAACGACAGATCCG
>NZ_JAWRXD010001010.1:0-259 GCF_046535215.1 Priestia sp. SIMBA_032
GGGCACCATCCATACTGGCACCTCGCACGGGTGCGAGAAAGTGAAATGCCAAACGCTTCCGCCAGAGCTGCCTGGAAAGCTGCTAGGCAAATGTTTCCGACATTAAAATTTCGCGATGAACCAGGAGCAGGTGCAGAATTCCTCACTTTCCACCGGGATATGATGCGTGAATATAAGTGGCTCCTCGAACAGTTTCCTGACGTGAAAATCAGTTACCAGCCATGGACTTCAATACCCGATGATGTAGCGAATTTCATAG
>NZ_JAWRXD010001011.1:0-258 GCF_046535215.1 Priestia sp. SIMBA_032
CCTTCATCGACGGGTGCAGCTAAGACTGTCTCAACGTTAGGATCAAGGATGAATGAGCTGGCTCTTTTCGCAGGTGCTGGTGGAGGAATACTCGGAGGCCAGTTGCTGGGATGGCGCACCATCTGCGCCGTTGAGTGTGATGCCTACGCAGCACAAGTTCTCGCGCAACGACAAAACGATAGAGCCCTACCGGCTTTCCCGATTTGGTCTGACGTGTGCAGTTTTGACGGCGCGCCGTGGAGAGGCATTGTTAATGTG
>NZ_JAWRXD010001012.1:0-258 GCF_046535215.1 Priestia sp. SIMBA_032
GGCATATTTAGCAGATGCTTCGGATGGGAATGTAAACTTATTCATTTAAATCACCTTCTTTTTAGAAGGCGGGGGATGTAAGATGAGCTTAGTCGTATTACTTTTTATAATTGGGTTTATAGGATCGTTTATATCAGGAATGGTTGGGATTGGTGGCGCGATTATTAATTATCCGATGATCTTATACATTCCAGTATTGCTAGGATTTACTGGCTATACGTCACATGAAGTGAGCGGTATTACAGCGGTACAAGTATT
>NZ_JAWRXD010001013.1:0-258 GCF_046535215.1 Priestia sp. SIMBA_032
GGGGTGTCGTGCGGCAGTAAGCAACGTTGCGCACCACCCGACCGCGTGGGTCAATGGCGCTCAACTGCGGCGTATGTTGATGAAGGTTAGCGTTCATGTTCCGTTGCGCTCCTGCGCTTGCTTGGCGGCCAGCACCTCGTCAAGGGTGTCATTTTGATCTTCCGAGACGGTGTACCAGGGCAGATAAGTCAAACGTTTCAGGTAACCCTCACCGGCAAGCACCGTAAGGGTTGGGCGGTTCAACGGGTCGTAGAACTG
>NZ_JAWRXD010000045.1:0-15865 GCF_046535215.1 Priestia sp. SIMBA_032
CGTGATACTAAAATTCTTCAGACTGCCGTTTATTTCGATATTGCTGCCTAATACTTGCCGTAATGCCCACTTTTTTTCGTTAGAAGACTAGGATCAATCCCATTTAGTAAGGAAAAAGCGTACCGAGCATACGTACGATGATTATCGATTTAATGGATCTTCGGAAACAGATAGGAGGTACGGTCTCCACGTTTCACCACCCGGTAAATCTCTGCCGTACGAAACGCTTTAATTAGTTGGCCACGTAATTTGAGCTTCTCAAACATCAACATTCCTCCTCAAAACATAAATGTCGCAAAAAAGTAGATCAAGGCGCTATAGAAGGTAACAGGCAAGATAAAACGCATCACTTTCGCAAACTGATCAACAAGATCAATGACACCCCATCGTTCTAATATTTGTTCGATAATAGCAATTCCTAAGACAATGCTTCCTAGGGTCAAAATAGTTGGGTCAAGCATGGCAAGTGGACTAAACGGAACAAAGGAATAAATCTTGAAGGGACGAGGTCTCGTAAGAGATGATTTGAGAGATGGAGGAAAGACATTTCGAAAGGTAAATCCTTTTGCTTTTCTCATGCTGGTACCTACTTTCATTCTTTTTATTTTTTCGCCTTTTATGTCTCAGTTATTTCAGCTCACCCCATCCGGTCGCCCCCTTCGCCTCTTCGGCTCAGCTCCCTTACAGATTTGATGAAGGGCGTCATTAAGCATATAAAGCTTGTATTAACGCGGTAGCGATAATGAGCTAGATACTGATTAAGTAGTGGGTTCGTAATTCTTTAGATACTATGTAGCTACTGCGGTAGGCTTGCCTGTCCACTCAAAAAATAACAAAGAACCCTTACTGCAGTAAGTGAGGAGTAGGTAGTGATGTAAGATGTGCTCGTTTTTAATATGCTGGGGATTGGCCTAGTGGCTTATCTTTTTTATAAAAAGGAGGAAAGATGTCCCAACGAATAGTACTGAATGTAATACAAAGACATACAAGCTATTGCTCTTGGCATAGAACATTTAGACGAAGTTACTTGTTAAATAAAAATATTGTTGATTAACTGTTAAAAAATGACACAACAAGGATAGGCAGGTTAGTCGAAAACGGATAAAAAATCTTGGAATGGGAAATATAACTAATAAATTATTGTGAAATTAAAAAGAAGGGAAGAATTCTACATATTGTTCAGTCCTCCAAAAGACATAAAAGCACAAATTGACGACAAATATAGAATATTAGATGATGCTCACAGCAAATTAACAGAAATTTGGATAGATAATATCGTCTTTTCTTTTGGTTGGTGGACATCATTATTTATGACTGTTATCCCATGGATAGTATGGTTTATCTTTAGAAATAAAGAGAGTAAAACTATTTTATTATTGGGAGGGCTTTGGGCTATGTTTATATCCACATGGTTAGATTATGTTGGGGTGACAATGGGCTTATGGAGATACTATAATAAATTAATACCATTGATGCCAGATTATATACCATGGGATTTTGCTCTGATGCCAGTTACAGTAATGTTTTTCTTACAAGTTAAACCGAAGGCCAATCCTTTTATTAAAGCTTTAATTTTTGCAAGTATAACAGCGTTCTTAGCAGAACCTTTGTTTCTATGGTTAGGTTATTATCACTATCCAGGATGGAATTCAATTTTATCTTTTCCATTTTTTATAGTCATATATCTTATTGCTCACTATTTGGTTAACAGTAAGGCTACTACACCACTTAAGTGATTGTTAACAGGTGTAAATACCTTTTATAATGTTAAAGATTCTGAATCACTGAGAATAAAGGATAATGAAATCATTTAGAACGTTCCTATGGGACAGAGTAATATTCTTCTCGAAAGCAAAAAGCATATGATCAAAAGAAAGATCTTTATTTGACGAAACAAAGATATGAAGTGATGCGCATTTGAGGACGCAGTATTACACAGCGTATCTTTATAGAGCAAATAGATGATCATTCGTGTTATACTATAGCTGGGAATGATACGTGAATCATTTAATGTGTTCAACGTAGCAAAAAGCCACTTGTAGTCTACAAGTGGCTTTTACTTATCTACTCGAAGAACGAGGGGCACTCTCGTTATGAACCGATATACATAGCGATAAGGCCTCACAAGAGCAAAATAATTATGTTTTAATGAAGAAGCCTCCATCAACGTTGATGGAGGCTTCTTTATGCTATGCACGTGTCTCTTTTTATTTAAATCATAGAAAAAAAGAAGAATGGACGCCATTCTTCCTTTAGCCACCATTCTACAATTGTCTTAGAAACGTCCGCCGCCAAGTTGTTGCTCAGCCATTTGTACAAGACGCTTTGTAATTTCGCCACCTACAGATCCGTTTGCACGAGCAGTTGTATCAGGACCCAGGTTAACACCAAATTCACTAGCGATCTCATATTTCATTTGGTCGATTGCTTGTTGCGCACCGTATACTAATAATTCGTTATTGTTGCTATTTTTATTGTTTGCCATTTTATTCAACTCCTTTAAAGTTTACAACGTTAACATGTGTAAAAGAAGAATCATTTATTCATAAAATACAAAAATATTTTTTAGATGTTGTTGTCTTTATAAATATGTATATCAAGCAGATAAATTGTCCTCATCTTATAAATAACACCTTCACTTTTGTTAAATAAAACTAATAATTTACGGTGCGATTTTTCAAATCCTTTATCCAGCAAAGAGTTAAGAACCTCTTATAAAAATGGAGTTCTAGAAGTTAGAATGCCTAAAATCGCAACAGATTAAAAGAAAAAATGATGTTAATTTCCATTACAGCATTTAAAGGAGCCTAGTAGGGATCTTTCTCTATTTAACTTATTCCAGTTTTTAAATGGTAAAGAAAACTTATTTTTACCATTAAATACTAAAAAGTAGTATAATTGCACTGTATTTCGGGTGAATCTAAAGGAGAGAATAAGATGGACAAAAACAACTTAAATCATGGCATTATAATTTTATTAGAGTTTTATCCAACGTGGTTAGCATTAACCCGGGAAAAAAGAAGAGAGCTTGCGAAAGATTTATATTCAATAATTGAAAAGTACAGTGAGAATGTTAAAGTGAAATTCTTTGACGCGGATGCATTCGGAGACGGTACTTATACCGATTTCATCTTTTGTGAAACATCAGATTTAAAAATGTATCATTTTATGTGGGAAGAAATCCGTGATACACATGCTTATTCCAATGGCTACTTTAAAATCAAAAAAGTGATAATGGGATTACAGAATGCTTACCAAAAATTTGAGGAAGAATCTTTAGAAATGGATCCTGAACACAGATAGAACCTTATTGTAATATAAGAGAAATCGAGCGTTTTAGGCTTTATTTATTTAGCAGCATATTTGCTCTAACAACAAAAGCAGTGTAATTTCAATAGTGAAATACACTGCTTTTATACGTACTTTTTCTTGTATTGATTCCAAAAAACAGAATAGCCTATTTTTTAGATACAACATTTTTATTTACTGATGTCTAAGCTTTTCAACTTCATCTATAGAAAGACCTGTTAACTTACTGATTACATTTCTATCTATTCTTTCTTGAATCATTCTAATAGCCATTGCTTTTATTGTCTTTTCACGTCCTTCTTCTAGTCCTTCTTGCTTTCCTTTTTTTTCAGCTCTTTTTAAAGCAGATTTTTCATTCAAAAGAGCTTTTCGTCTTGCTTCATAAGCAAGCAATACTTCTGGATCTTGACTCACACGTTCCCATTCATCCATTGCTTTCTTTAACACTTGGTCTTCTTGCATTGCAATCTCCTCCAATACTTGAGTGATTTCTTCATCTTCCGATGCTTCAAGCAATAATAACCATCGTACAAGCTGATCCAAAATCGTGTTATTTTAGAAAGTGCTTCTTTAGGAAATAAAGCAGGATTTATAGGAGCAGTATTTCATCATTTAAATACATATAAAAAGCAAGAGTTCTAATGGGCCTGATGCAAAAAACTCATTTGCTTGAAACAATTGTATGCTATTCTTTTGATATTTAATCTTATGAAATCTTTCCAAATAGTTGAAGGTGACGTGCTCCATTTGTTCAAAAATCTTTATATATTGAATCTTATTAAGGAATTAATACATTTGACAGCATCGTAATTCAGAAAAAATAAATTAAGACTAAAAAATAATCGGAAACATCACATTGAAGTAAACAAAACATTATAATGTTTTGTTTACTTCAATGTGATGTTTTGTTATTATAACATTATAACGTTATATTCAAAATGTTTATATGCTCTTCTATAAGTATCTAAATTAGTTTATATACTTCATTAAAAAATTTTAGGCAGCTAATGTAACAGAAAAAGAGAGGGTGAGATAAATGAAAGAACAGTTTGTAATATCTAATGCAAAGCTTATGAATGGAGAGCAAGTTGATATTGTAATTGAAAACGGAAAGATTATTGAAATAACAAAGCCTGGAAGTGGTTTTGGAGAATTACTATTCGACTGTTCAGGTATGTACGTGTCCAGTGGATGGATCGACTTACATGTTCATGCATTTTCTGAATTTAGTCCTTATGGGGATGAGATAGACGAGATAGGTATAAAACATGGGGTAACAACCATTGTGGATGCTGGCAGTTGTGGGGCAGATCGAATTGCTGATTTAGTTAAGAGTGGAGAGCATGCAAAAACAAATTTATTTGCATTTTTAAACGTTTCAAGAATTGGTTTAAAAAGAGTGGATGAACTCTCTAACATAGAATGGATAAATAAAGAGAAAGTAAAACAGGCTGTGAATGAGTATCGAGATTTTATTATTGGATTAAAGGTGCGGATGAGCAAAAGTGTTGTTCGTGATAGTGGTATTGAACCATTACGTATTGCACGGGCACTATCTGAGGAAACATCGTTACCATTAATGGTACACATAGGTTCGGCCCCGCCAAGCATTGAAGAAGTTATCCCACTTTTAGAAAAAGGAGATGTAGTTACTCATTATCTTAATGGAAAGGAAAATAATCTTTTTGATAATGAAGGAAAGCCTCTTCAAGTTCTGCGTGATGCGATTGCACGTGGTGTACATTTAGATGTTGGTCATGGCAATGCAAGTTTCTCCTTTAAAGTCGCTGAATCGGCAAAAAAAAACCAGGTTGCTTTAAATACCATAAGTACTGACATCTATCGCAAAAATCGATTGGATGGACCTGTATACAATATGGCAAACGTACTATCTAAATTCTTATACTTAGGATATTCGCTTAAGGAAGTGATCGAAGCAGTCACAACTAATGCAGCGAACTGGCTAAAAAAACCAGAGCTCGGTCGAATACAAGTTGGAGATGTTGCTAACTTAACATTATTTTCTGTTCAAAATGAGCCGGTTACATTGATTGATTCTGAAGGGGACAAGCGTGTAGGTAATAGAAAAATAGAAGCAAAAGGAGTGGTTGTGAATGGAACGTTCATTGAATGCTAAATATGGGTTGAAGCGAGTAATTAATGCTAGTGGAAGGATGAGCATTTTAGGTGTATCAGCACCAACAGATACCGTGATGGATGCAATGAAACATGGCGGACAAAATTATGTTGAGATTGCTGATTTAGTTGATAGATCAGGTGACTATATTGCTGACATTCTAGGATCAGAAGCAGCTGTGGTTGTTAACTCGGCTTCAAGTGGAATTGCTCTCTCTATTGCTGCTCTTGTTACACGAGGAAACCGCCGTAAAAGCGAGCGCCTTCATCAAGAAGTCATTTCAAAAAATGAAATTATTATGCTGAAAGGGCATAACGTACAGTACGGGGCACCGGTTGAAACCATGGTTTATTTAGGTGGCGGAAGGCTTATTGAAGTTGGCTATGCTAATGAGGGTAGAGCAACTCATATTGAAGAAGCAATTTCTGAAAATACTGCTGCTATCCTTTATGTGAAGTCTCATCACACTGTTCAAAAAAATATGATTTCAGTAGAAGAAGCGTGGGAAGTTGCACAAAAAAATAATATTCCATTGATTGTAGATGCTGCGGCAGAAGAAGACCTTCAAAAGTATGTGAAATACTCAGACCTTGCTATTTATAGTGGTTCAAAGGCAATTGAAGGTCCAACGTCTGGAATTGTTGGTGGTAAACGTAACTATATTGAGTGGTTGAAAGTTCAATTACATTGTATTGGAAGAAGTATGAAAGTTGGTAAGGAAACTACTTTTGGATTACTTCAAGCCCTTGATGAGTATCGTGAAAAAGAAGATAAAAGTGAACAAGAAAAAGAAAGTTTACAAACATTAATGTCATTAAAGGATATAGAAGGCGTGAATGTGACAATTGTACAAGATGAAGCAGGTCGAGCTATATTCCGTGCACGAATTCAAATCAGTCCTGACCAATCCAATACAACTGCGAAAGAAGTTGTAAGAGAGTTGCGTGAAGGTGAGATTGCTGTTTATACACGTGATTATGGGGTGAGACAAGGATATTTTGATATCGATCCAAGGCCTTTAAAAGGTGACGATATACATGTAATTGAGTCTAGAATACGAGAAATAGTAGGAGGGAAATAACATGTCCAACATCACAAAACGATTTTATAAAGAGCGAGTGGCACTAAATGTGCTAGCAAATAGTATTGAAAATGCTAAAGAAGTATTTGAAGCAGCAGAGGGTTATGTGCTAGTAGGTGTGTTATCCAAGGATTATTCTACTGTCGAAGAAGCAGTAAAAGCAATGAAAGAGTACGGAAAGGAAATTGATGAAGCAGTATCAATCGGTTTAGGCGCTGGAGATAACCGTCAGGCAGCTGTAGTAGCAGAAATTGCAAAGTATTATCCTGGTAGTCACATTAATCAAGTGTTTCCTGCCGTTGGAGCAACACGTGCGAATCTGGGGGAAAAGGATAGCTGGATTAATAGTTTAGTGTCTCCAACTGGAAAAGTTGGATATGTGAATATCTCAACCGGTCCAGTTAGTGCAGCACAAGATGAGCATGCTATTGTACCTATCAAAACAGCAATTGCATTGGTACGTGACATGGGAGGAAACGCATTAAAATATTTCCCAATGAAAGGATTAAGTAGAGAAGATGAGTTTCGTGCTGTTGCACAAGCATGTGGTGAAGAAGGATTTGCATTAGAGCCAACTGGTGGAATTGATAAAGAAAACTTTGAGACAATTTTACGTATTGCTTTGGAAGCTAATGTCCCACAAGTCATTCCTCATGTCTATTCATCAATTATTGACAAAGAAACAGGAAAGACAAATGTAGATGATGTACATGAGTTGCTTGAAACAATGAAGAAGTTAGTTGATCAACATGGCTAAGAATTTTGCAGCATTTGGAGAGGTAATGATGCGCTTGCAAGTGCCAGGATATGAACTATTATCTCAATCTAGCACATTAAACTATTCCTTCTCTGGAACAGGAGTAAATGTAGCCTCAGCACTATCTCGATTCGGGTATAAAGGTCATCTCGTTTCTACATTACCATCTAATGGAGTAGGAGATGCTGCAGTATCATACCTTCAAAAGTTAGGTATTACAGACTCGTTTATTACTCGGGGTGGAAACTACATTGGCATGTATTTTTTAGAAAATGGATTTGGTGCGCGATCTAGTCGCGTCACCTATTCCAATCGCTTAGAAAGTAGCTTCAATAGAGCTTCTGAAGGAGCATATAAATTTAAAGAAATAGCTAAGCAAATAGATATCATTCATTTTTGTGGAATTACATTAGCCATGAATGATTCTGTTCGCAATCATATGAAATTACTTGCGCAAGCAGTAAAAGCAACTGGAGGAACAGTTGTTTTTGATTGTAACTATCGTCCATCACTTTGGGGAGATGATGGTTATGAAAAGGCAAAGTCATATTATGAAGAAATGTTTCATTTAGCTGATATTGTTATGATGAATGAAAAGGATGCTATGTTTGTATTAAACATGGAAACAGAGAAAAAAGATCGTACAGAGCAACTTATGGATCTAATTCCAACTGTTGCAGAAAAATATGACATCTCTGTGATAGCAGGTACACACCGTTCTATTAATGATAATAATACGCATTCATTACGTGCATATATCTTTAAAAATCAAGAATTTACTTTTTCTAAAACGCTTACTTTCTCTGTTTATGACCGAATTGGTGCAGGAGATGCTTTTACAAGTGGTATTATATATGGTGAGTTAGAAGGCTTTTCGCCAGAAAAAACCGTCTTATTTGCTGCTACAGCAGGAATGCTTGCCCATACAACTGTAGGAGATACTCCAATGTCCTCGAAAGATGATATAATTCGGGCCATGACAGAAGCAGTGAACGATGTAGAAAGGTAGGAAATAGAATAGTGAAAGTGAATGTATCTCGAAAAAAAGGTCCCTTATATTTACAAATAAAAAATATCTTGAAGGATCGAATTTTACACGGTATGTATCCTATTGGAGAAAATATACCTTCAGAGCCCCAATTGGAAGATGAATTTCATGTGAGTAAAATTACTGTTCGAAATGCTATCAAAGAGCTTGTTAAAGATGGCTATCTTGAAACAAAGAGTGGTAAAGGAACGAAAGTAATTCGAAATAAATCCATTTCAAAACTTTCTAAAGGAAAACGTTTTACAGAAGTATTGGTGGAAAATGGCCATAAAATTCGTAAACAATTATTAGGGGCAGAGGTAATCTTTAACCAAGAAGGTACAGAAGAATATCAATTATTCGGAGAGCAGTGTTTTCGAATCGAACGTCTGTATCATCTAAATGATGTGCCATATATTTATTACAAACATTATTTAACAATACAGCTCATAGAGGATATTGAATTATCAGATTTAAATGTTCAATCCTTATACGATTTGATAGAAGCCCAAGGTATTTCTTTAGAAAAATTTCGAGATCAATTTTCTGTTACATCTGCTTCTTCTCTTTTGGAAGAAAAATTAGGTGTAAAAAAGGGAACAAGTTTATTAAAACGATCACGTTATTCTTATGATGAAGTTGGAAGTTTGATTGAATATAGTAAAGGATATTACAACACGGAAATACAAGATTATGTTGTCAACTATGATATATAAAACTCAGTAAGAAAAAGATTTATAATCTTTTTCTTAGGGATATTTTGTAAGCGTTTGCACGTTTTTGGGGAAGGTGGGATTTTTTATGGGTACAGACATGTATTTGTTAATAATTACATTATTAGCGATTGTAATTGTGATTCTTGGAGTATCATGGTGGAAATGGCATGCATTTATTAGCTTAACTGTAGCAAGTTTATTTTTAGCTATTATGTCTGGGTTATCAATGGATAAAATAGTCGGTGCGTATGAAACTGGAGTAGGAAGCGTTTTAGGTCATTTAGTCGGTATATTAGCGTTAGGTACCATTTTAGGAAAAATGATGTCGGATTCTGGTGCTGGCATGCAAGTGGCAGATTTCTTTGTTAGATTCTTTGGGGTCAAGAAATTACCATGGGCTATGTTGTTTTCAGGGTTTATTATTGGTATTCCCGTATTTTTTGAAGTGGGAATTGTAATCTTATTACCTCTAGTCATTTCGATTCGTAAAACAACTCAGCAAAATATTTTATTAATTGCGTTGCCCGTAATCGCTGGATTATCCATTGTACATGGCATTGTACCACCGCATCCAGGAGCAATGACTGCGATCGGAATTTATAATGCCAATCTAGGAAAGGTGCTTCTCTACTCACTAATCATTGCATTACCAGCAGCTATTATTGCAGGACCATTGTTCGCAAAATGGGTGCATAAGCGTGTAATTCCTGAAGGGGAGCCAGAATTAATTCGTGTTACCACGGCATCAAAACAGTTACCAGGAACAGGAATTTCATTCTTTATTATCTTATTACCAGTTATCTTAATGGTACTATCAGTTGTTGTACCATATATGTCACTACCTAGTGGCTTGACGAAATTCTTTGTCTTTATCGGGAGTCCGGTAATTGCACTTCTAGTTTCCTGTTTTGCAGCATTTTACCTTCTTGGAATTCGTCAAGGGATGGATAAAAATATCATTAAAAAGTTAACAGAAGAATGCTTACTTCCAGTTGGATCAATTATTTTAATCATTGGTGCTGGTGGCGGATTTAAACAAATTCTTATTGATAGTGGTGTGGGTACGTCAATTGCTCAAATGTCTGAGCACTTGTCTCTATCGCCAATTGTCTTGGCATTTATGGTAGCTGGATTAATCCGAGTTGCAACAGGATCAGCTACAGTAGCATTAACAACAGCAGCTGGCATTGTCTCACCAATTATTGAACATATGTCGGGCGTAAACTTAGAATTATTAGTTATTGCAACAGGTGCAGGATCCCTTATGTTTTCACATGTAAATGATGCAGGTTTCTGGTTAGTAAAGGAATATCTAGGATTAACAGTAAAAGAAACCTTTAAGACGTGGACTATATTAGAGACATTACTTTCATTTATTGCTTTTGGAGGGGCTTTATTATTTGATATGTTTGTTTAAAAACAAAACTTCTTCTACGTATTCGTAGAGGGAGTTTATTTTTATAATCAATAAAAAATTGTAAGGCGGGGGTTACTAATTAAAAAAGAGAAGGGTAAAAAGCTTCTCTTTCTCATATATAATCATCTATGGTTATATACTTTTCTTCATGCCGCACTCTCTACATTCACGTAGAAAAATGCCACCTTTTACAGAACTTTTGAAGTAAGATGAGTTGCAGTTATCGCATCGGCCACTAACCTTATCCGGAAATGCAGCATAGTCATATACTTTATCAAGATCTATTTCTTGCTCTTTTATTTCTTCCAGATTGATCACTCTTTTCTATTTGGCTTTTATTAGACTAACACAATTATGTCTATATAAAAGGTGTATGTTAAAATTACTTTGGTTTTTCCACTAGTTGCATCTGAAAAATTTGCGTTTCTTGAATACCTGCTCTTTGGAGTTCCTCTTTAAATGGTTCACCTTCTTTTAGTTTAATGATTCTCTTTGAACGGTCACATAACGTGTATACTCTAAAATTGTACATGAACGTACCTCCACCCAAATAAATGCTTCCTATACACGGTTTCTTCAGAAACTAAGTTAAGCGAACATCGATGAGCTCGCTTAACCTCATTTTATTCTTTAACTCAAATTAGAAAAAAATGAACTGCTAAAAACAATTGAAATAAGTAATGTTGCAGAAATTAGTATTTTAAACCACAAAGGCTCTTTTAGGAATTGTTTAATCATAAATTTTATCCGATGCATAACGCTATAGCTCCCTTCCATACACTTTCATTTCTAATTAAACATATGATGTATTCTTGAAAAGTAATACCTACCTTTTACAATGGTGACTACAACATATGTTTTAAAAGCGTGATACGTGAAAATTGAGCACAAGAATTATCAAAATGCTATTTCTCGTAGTCTCAATGTTTTAGCAGTTTGCCACGTTCCGAAAATAAGCATTGATTTCACCGTATATCCTAGCTACAATCAAAATTTTGGTATTAGGTTAATTTTTTATGGGTTATACATTCATAGAATTCTATAATTTTAATCTAATTTATATATTTCACACAAAAAAGCCTTAGAAACTTCTAAGAACTTTGATTGATTAATTTCCCATCATGCTGATTTTCTGCGTATACATGATAAAATAAAGAGGGGTATATATTTAACCATTTACTAACAAGAGAACATATATAAGGGGATATTAAACGATGCATAGAAATAAAAAATTATATCATTTTTTAGTGGAACGAACATGGTCTTTGACTGAGAAATGGTATGAATCAGTAGATAAAGATAGCTCGCTTGGTGTATATGCTTCTAATGATCCACACGTCATCGACAAGGTAAAACAGCAAAATCATGAATTTCACGTACGATTTTGTAAAGTCTTTGACGAAACAGAATCCCATGAGCATTTTTCTGTCCATTTTGATGAATGGATTTGTTCGGTTTCAAAGGATGAAGAACATTTACATACACCTGTTCATTTTATTTTAAAAGAGTTTTTTACTACCCAAGAGCAATATTTAGATTTAATTCAAGAGTTTGTTCAGACAAGTGATGAAATTTATTCACAAGAGACTATTAACAGATGGAATCGTGTTGTTATTAAGAATTTCACTTATGTAATGACGGTATTTACTAAAGAATACCATGATTATTCTCAAATACGCTTAAAAGCTCAACAAGAAATGATTCATGAATTAAGTTCACCGGTCATCACAATAAAAAAAGATGTCGCACTTTTACCATTGGTTGGAGATATTGATACGTCAAGAGCAAAGTTGATTTTGGAAAGCACGTTACAACAATGTGCTAACAAACAAATTTCCTCTCTTTATATTGATTTATCCGGGGTTATAATGGTGGATACAATGGTGGCCCATCAAATCTTCCAATTAATTGATACCCTTGGTCTACTTGGAGTGAAGTGTACCTTATCTGGGATTAGACCAGAAATTGCCCAAACAGCCATTCAACTTGGTCTTTCGTTTGAAAATATAAGAATTAAATCCAATCTTGCTCAAGCATTGGAGTCCGACGTTTAAATATCTGTACAATAAAGAAGTCTATCCTCATTAGATGAAATATGGGTGCCTCTTAGTTCACATTAGATAATCAGAGGTTCCGTTAAGAGACATTATGTAACTACGTTTGTATATCTTATACAGCCTAAAAAGCGAAAAAACCTACTAATCATGGACTATAGTAGGTTTTTCTTTTAGCTTATTTATAGTACACGATGAAGGATTGAGAATGAACATCTCTCCGCCTTTTCAATAGTGTGCTCAAAATTTTAATTTTTATGCTTTAATAGATATCGACTTGTACTACAGTATCCGTTGTGGATGTGTTTCCCCTGTAGTAACCATGTAACTGAAAGAGCTTTAAAAGCTAACATTTTCACCTTACTATCTACTTTAAATGTCTAGATCTGTCACTGCCCCTTTTGAAGCAGAAGATACAAGTCGCGCGTATTTTGCTAAAACCCCTGATGAGAATTGAAGTGGAGGTTTAATCCAGTTATGCCGTCTCACTTCTAGATCCTGTGAGGAGATATCAAATTTGATTTCCTGCGTTTCACTATTAATAGTGATAATATCTCCTTCCTCTAATAAAGCAATTGGCCCTCCAACTTGAGCTTCAGGCGTTACATGTCCAACTACGAAGCCATGAGAACCTCCTGAAAACCTTCCATCTGTAATTAAAGCTACTTCTCCCCCAAGTCCTTTGCCGACTATCATTGCTGTAACAGACAACATTTCCGGCATTCCTGGTCCTCCCTTTGGTCCTGCATATCTAATAACAAGGACATCTCCCTTACGTATCTCATCTTTAATAATAGATTGGGTTGCCTCTTCTTCACTATTAAATACTCGCGCAGGTCCAGAAAAACTAAGCCTTTTTAACCCAGACATTTTAGCTACTGCTCCTTCTGGAGCCAAGTTTCCTTTAAGTACAACTAGTGGACCATTTGGTTTTAAAGGATTATTAAAAGGTCTAATAATAGTTTGATTTTCTTGCAAGGGTTCTATTTCAGACAAGTTCTCAGCCAATGTCTTGCCCGTGACAGTTATACAATCTCCATGTAGTAAACCTTCCTCTAATAGTAATTTCATGACCCCGGGAACACCCCCAATGCTATTAAGATCTTGCATAGCATATTTTCCACTTGGCTTGAGGTCAGCTATATGAGGTACTTTTACACGTATACGTTCAAAATCATCCACTGTTAAATCAACTTGTACCGAATGAGCGATGGCAAGTAGATGTAAGAATGCATTAGTTGAGCCTCCAAGAGCCATTACAACAGTAATTGCATTTTCAAATGCTTTTTTAGTCATAATATCTCTTGGATAAATCCCTTGTTCCAAAAGATTAATTACTCTTTTTCCTGCTTCCTTACATTCGAGTGCCTTATTAGAAGAAATAGCAGGTGTCGATGAAGACCCTGGCAGACTTATTCCAAGAGCCTCAGCAGCTGATGCCATCGTATTCGCTGTATACATTCCTCCGCATGCTCCGGGACCAGGACATGCGCTACACTCCACTTTATGTAACTCTTCGTCTGTTACCTTACCGTCGTGATATTGTCCAACTGCTTCAAAGGCACTTACAATATCGACTTTTTTTCCCTCTAAGTTTCCTGGTTGGATAGTTCCTCCATATACATACACAGCAGGTAGATTCATACGTCCAATGGCCATTAGACAGGCGGGTGTATTTTTATCACATCCACCTACAGCTACCAGGCCATCAAAACGTTCTGCGTTCGTAACAATTTCAATAGAATCAGCAATAGCCTCACGACTTGGCAGTGAGAACCTCATACCATCATGTCCCATTGAGATACCGTCAGAAACTGTGATGGTATTAAAAATCAATGGTGCTCCGCCATGGTTTTTAATACCTTCCTTTGCCTGAAGTGCTAGTTCATTGATATGCATATTACAAGGGGTTACTTCGCTCCATGTACTAGCTACCCCAATCATCGGCTTTTTAAAATCTGCATCCGTAAATCCTACCGCCCGCAACATAGCTCGGTTAGGAACGCGATTTACTCCCTCACTAATCACTTTACTTCGAATCCTCAAATCTTTTTTGTTATCCACTTCTATCCCGCCCTTTCTTTATTAAATTAATTCGTATAGCTCATGCATAGGTCTTATTAAGTTTTTTTTCATCATAACAGAAGCCTTTTCATAGTCACGTTCTTCCATTGCATCAATAATAGCTGAATGTTCTTGAACAGAGGCATGGGTACCACTCATCGGCTGTTTTAGAAATACATACTTGAACCGACGAATATGAATTTGAAGTGATGAACTAAAAGACGAGATGTAAGGATTATCAGAGATATCAATAATAAGATTATGAAATTGCTCATCTAATTCCATTGCTTCGTAAGGGGTTTCATTTGCAATAGCGTCACCAAACTGTGCATTTAATGTTTTTAATTGTTCAATCTGTTCAGGCAGAATGACTAACGATGCTGCTTCAGCAGCTAACGCATGTAGCGAGGAAAGGGTAGAATACATCTTCAGGATATCTTCTTTTTCAATATTCTTTACTCGTGTATCTTTTCGAGGTAACAATTCTACAAGACCTTGAATCTCAAGTAGCTGTAAAGCTTCTCTAATAGGGGTTCTACTAACACCTAACGCCTCTGCTAATTCAGCATCTACTAATCTCTCTCCCGGTAAAAGGGTTCCATCTATAATCCATCTTTGAATTTGAGAAAATGCTCGTTCCTTTGCTGACATTCTAACTTTTTTAGAAAAATCACTTGGTATTGGCACCAAAACTATCCCCTTTCTGTGATATATTACGTAATATATCACAGAAAGGGGATAGTTTGCAATATTTAGATAATTAAACTCCGAAATCATCTTGAAATTAATAGGGAATTTCTCTTTTTTTCCGTGATCTAACTCTTTTTTCTAAATTAACGAAACAAATGATAATAGAGTTGCTATTGTTAAAGCAAGTCCTATATAAAAATTAATTATCTTGCTATAACCTAGATAAGAAGAAATATAAAAACTGGACTTGTCAATATTTATTGGACACTAAGTTAGGCTACTATGATGAATAGGCTTTTTCGTATTCAATAGGGTGAAGGTAATGCAGAGAAGAATGCATTCTTTTGGTATTGTAATAGAGCTCTATGTATTTAAATACTTTTTTTCGAGCTCATTCATTCATTCATTATCATAAGGATTTCCTTTTCTACTAACACTTGAGACAGCACCATACTTTTTCAGTATGGCTTGAAAATTACGACCTGTATATTGGGATCCCTGATCTGTATGGATAATTCAATTTGTCCCTGTAAAAGGTTTTATGGTGCGACAAGAAGTCGCTTTTATATAGTGTGGCTTACGCCACTGGTTTAGACGCAAAAACTATCCCCGT
>NZ_JAWRXD010001014.1:0-258 GCF_046535215.1 Priestia sp. SIMBA_032
GTTACATGTTCCGTCAAACTAAACTGCAATTTTTTCTTCAACTGTTTCTTCTACTTTTACTCGTTTATCATAAATGCTCGTTGCTATAAGCGCTACTACAAGCATTACCATGATTGCTATAAACAATACTTCCATATTGTATAAATCCACAATTGCTCCGCCAACGACCGGCCCGAACATTTTCCCTACAGTCGCCGCACTATTTACAACCCCTTGATAAAACCCTAATTTATCTTTTGGTGCAAGTATATTTGCAAT
>NZ_JAWRXD010001015.1:0-258 GCF_046535215.1 Priestia sp. SIMBA_032
GAAAGTGAACATATTAGTGTTATGCTTAATGAAGAAGACCATATTCGGATTCAGTGCCTATTTTCAGGATTACAGTTATCAGAGGCGCTTCAAAGCGCCAATCAAATAGATAATTGGATTGAGAAAGAAGTTGAATACGCTTTTGATGAGTCACTTGGATATATTACAAGTTGTCCTACTAATGTTGGCACAGGGTTAAGAGCTTCTGTGATGATTCATTTACCGGGACTGGTTTTAACAAAAAGAATTAGCCGTATT
>NZ_JAWRXD010001016.1:0-258 GCF_046535215.1 Priestia sp. SIMBA_032
GTACCAGCTTGCGGAAGCACTGCGCCGGCCGCGCCGGTTGGAGGACCTGCTGGCAGAGCTAACGTCGACCTTAGGTCGAGTGATCTCGCAAGAGGAGATCCTGGTGTGGCTGGCACTGGGGGCAGCAGCCCGCCAGGAAGGCCGCCCGCTATTGCGCCCGGTCGTCCATGGATTCATACGTGGCGTCACCGGCGCAGTGGTGACTTTCCCAGACCAGACGAAGGATGCCAGGCTGTGGCTTTCGGCCGAGGACGCACT
>NZ_JAWRXD010001017.1:0-258 GCF_046535215.1 Priestia sp. SIMBA_032
GCATCGAAGGTCCAGGCCTTGGCCACCTCGCCCTGCTCCATATGGCGTACCTGGACTTCCACCGCCTCCGCACCGACCCGGTTGCGCCACAGGAAACGACCATTGGCCAGGTTGTGGGCATAGCGCTTGGCAAGTTCCCGGAAGCCGTGGGCGGCGACATAGTCACGCACCACGCGCTTCAGCTTCGCCTGGTACTCGGAGTTGTTGCAGGCCGAAGGCGTGCCGGCGCCCCCCAGCACCCGCAGGGAAAAACGAGTC
>NZ_JAWRXD010001018.1:0-258 GCF_046535215.1 Priestia sp. SIMBA_032
GTTCGTCTTCGGGATCCTGCTGATGGGGGTCCTGGTGGTCCGCAAGGTCCGCGGTGGCCTGCTCATCGGGATCGTCGTCACCACCATCCTGGCGATGATCATCGAGCAGATCGCCGATCTCGACTCGACGGTGACGGACCCCAAGGGATGGAGCCTGAACATCCCGGAGATCCCCAGTTCGATCGGTGACGTGCCCGACCTGAGCCTCGTCGGTGACGTCGACCTGTTCGGTGCCTTCACCCGGATCGGCGTGCTGTC
>NZ_JAWRXD010001019.1:0-258 GCF_046535215.1 Priestia sp. SIMBA_032
GCTTGTTGCGTCAGGAATTATAAACGGGGTTGCTAACTTTGCGAAAAATGCTGGTGCTGATCCAAATGCAACGTGGTTACAAATGTTACTACTCATTGGCGGCGGTATCTTTACATTCTTAGGAATTTTAGTCGGCTGGAATACAGCGAAAGAATTTGGCGGGACACCGGTTCTTGGGGCAATTGCTGGTATTTTAATTTTCAACCCGGCGATGGCAAACGTAAAATTGTTTGGTGAAGCATTAGTGCCCGGACGGGG
>NZ_JAWRXD010001020.1:0-258 GCF_046535215.1 Priestia sp. SIMBA_032
TCATATGCAAGATCTCACCCCGTTCGAAGAAGACGTCTTCGCGACCGTGTCGCTGGCGACCGTCCTGCCTTTCTCGACCACAGAAGCCATTGCGGCACTAAGTGAAGACGAGCGCGAGGCTGCGGTCGAGGAGTGGATTGATTCAGGTCACGCCGAAGAGCACGTGGCCGAACTCGATTGGCACATCGACGACGCGCGCTTCACGAAAGCGCGGCGCGTGACGGATTTCGAGCTCGGTATCCCGTCACTCGACGGCGT
>NZ_JAWRXD010001021.1:0-258 GCF_046535215.1 Priestia sp. SIMBA_032
GGTCAAGCACATCCAGGTCGACCGAACCTTGAGCCATTCGGATTACGCCGTGGGGCTCTAGCAGACCGATCGTGGTCACTGCGATCGCGGGTGAGGCAGGCGGCTAGTCTGCCACCAGCCTCCTCAGATGCCTATGGGCTCAGCCAGATGCAATCAGGGGTTGTCGCCGCTGTCTGGTCGGTTCTCGCTCTCCTTGAACGCGGCGATCGCCTCGAGGACGTGTTTCACGCCTGTCGTCTCCTCGTCGTCGTTCGTCAG
>NZ_JAWRXD010001022.1:0-258 GCF_046535215.1 Priestia sp. SIMBA_032
GGGTAGGTGAGCCTGTGGCCGGGGCCGATTGGTTCGGCGCCGCGCTTGATCTGCTGGCCCGTCCGGAGGAAGCGCCGGAACATGACGTGAGCTTGTGCCACGGCGTAGCCGGCCGGATGATGGCTTTACTCGATCTGGCGAACCTGCTGGACCGCCCGGAGCTGGCCGCCCGGGCCAGTGGTGTCCGGGATGCCACGCAGGCGAAAGTCGATAACGGGGCCTGGCGTTCGGGGCTGGGACGGGCACCCGAACTGACCT
>NZ_JAWRXD010001023.1:0-258 GCF_046535215.1 Priestia sp. SIMBA_032
ATCGTATCGTTTTGATTATATTTTCTTAGCGAACTTTATTTTATACTTTGTTTTCTTCTTAATTGCTTTTATTGGATTCCGCGGTATGGAAGACAAGAAAGAGCCAGGAGTGCAAAAAGAAGTCGAAACGAAAAAAGGGTGGTCACTTACACCTGGATTTAAAGCACTTCTTATCGTGTGTGTAGCATATGCTTTATGCTGGGTTACATACGTACAGTGGCAAGGAGCGATTGCAACACATATGCAAGAATTGAATAT
>NZ_JAWRXD010001024.1:0-258 GCF_046535215.1 Priestia sp. SIMBA_032
TAAAGAACATATATACTTTTAACGAAAAACAAATGGAATACTACACTGGAATATCCTCGAAAAAATCTTCAGAACTAGTGAAATTTCTTCAAAGTTCAAATCTTCCGCAATATATATCTTATTTAGAGAAAAATCGTATTTTTTATATAACGATATGGGATGAAAATTATCCGCAATTATTACGTGAAATACAAGATCCTCCCTTCGTTTTATATGGAAAAGGAGAGAAAGATTTTCTCAATAAAGTAAATAAATTAG
>NZ_JAWRXD010001025.1:0-258 GCF_046535215.1 Priestia sp. SIMBA_032
GTAATAACCTTTCCTTCAAATGCAGTTTCATATGTTTCCATTTCACGAAGCGTTTCCTTCGTTTTTTCGTTTATATGTTGCCACATTACGAACCAATCATTCTTCTTCATAACTGGCATTTTTTCTATTACTGCCTTGCAGAATTCAATGTCACTTGCTTGCACAACTTCTGTCGCAACAAGAGCTGGATCTCTCCATTGTCCTGATTCATCGACAACGATATGAACTGCTTTCGTTTGTTTTTTTATGAACTGCGTT
>NZ_JAWRXD010001026.1:0-258 GCF_046535215.1 Priestia sp. SIMBA_032
CGAATGAATTATATAGGTAATTCATATTTCCCATATAAAAGGATTTGTTTTAATATTATGAGTGTAAAGTTCGAGTATTCGAAGTACTACTTGAATTATATCCCTATCCCTTTTCTAAAAATGCGAACAAGTTTTGCCCTATTCTATTCAATAGTTAATTGCATAGAAATATATTGTTCGATGACCATTATGGAACGTACATAATGGGAAAATCCCGATCCTTAAAGAGGATGCCCCTAATCTTCATGTGAAAATATG
>NZ_JAWRXD010001027.1:0-258 GCF_046535215.1 Priestia sp. SIMBA_032
GGCATCAAGTGAATCCGAACTCAGTGAAAACGATTCCGAACTCGGTAAAAAAGCCCCAGTTCGGAATCGTGGTGACCAGAGTACGGATTCCGAACTCAGTCGGAAAGCGGTCGTTATAAGCCCAGTTCGGAATCCGAACTCATCTAGTACTAGTACAGATACAAATGTTTGTAAAAACACAGTACCGCGGGCGCGCGCGACGCTGAGATTGCCGGAGCAATTCCTGCAGCTTGCGGCAGAGCAGCGACGGAACGCGAT
>NZ_JAWRXD010001028.1:0-258 GCF_046535215.1 Priestia sp. SIMBA_032
GCTCCGCTCGCAAACAGAATTGACTCAATTTGGGTGTAAAGTGCTCTAGTCCTACTGGACGATCACCTCCGGCCCCATCAGCGCCGTCGGCAGCACCGTGGAGATCCAGGGCACGTAGGTGACGATGATGAGGAAGAGGAAGAGGATGCCCAGCCAGGGCAGCGCCGCCCTGACCACGTCCAGCACCGGCATGCCCGCAACGCCCGAGGTGACGAAGAGGTTGAGGCCCACCGGCGGCGTGATCATGCCGATCTCCAT
>NZ_JAWRXD010001029.1:0-258 GCF_046535215.1 Priestia sp. SIMBA_032
GTCCTCGACGAACGTCCACTCGGGATCGAGCGCCAGGACGGCCGGCGATGCTTCGTCTATGAGTTCGGGCTCTCGCTGGCCGACGGGATGACGGTCGACGAGCAGAATGTCGCCGACGTCGAACACCGCTTCACCGAGGCGTTCTCGCAGATCTGGCGCGGCGACGCAGCGGTCGACAACTTCAACGAACTGATCTTCCGATGTGGTCTGACCTGGCATGAGGTGGCAATGCTGCGCGCCTACGCCAGTTATCTGCGC
>NZ_JAWRXD010001030.1:0-258 GCF_046535215.1 Priestia sp. SIMBA_032
GGCGGGGATTCTGTACAATTCCCGCGTCTGGCATATAAACGACTCGATCCGGTGCTAAATCCTCGAGGCATCGCTTAAGCAAGTTCGAGGAACTGGGGAACCGTCCGCCGGCCGCCCCGATTACCGCTACGTCCGTTCGCCCTTGCCGCCAGAGCTTGAACGCCGCGATCATCGGCTTGAGGAATCCCTCGATCGGACGAACCTCTCGCACTCGATCACATTCGGGGTGTACGAACAGCGCCAACGGCATCTCAGCTT
>NZ_JAWRXD010000133.1:0-464 GCF_046535215.1 Priestia sp. SIMBA_032
CAAAAGGCCAGCTTGTTGAGAGCAAGTCCGAGAACGAAAAGCTCAAAGCAGAAAAGGGATCTCTTCAACTGCAAATTGACGATCTACGTAAACAACTCCTGACGGAGCAGAACGACAACAAATATGACAAGAAGCTGCTTGATGAAAGTGAGCTAAAAGCAAAACAACTTGAGGAGCGTGTTGCGCAATTGAGCGCATCGCTAAGAAGCTCAGACCCCTGTGCGCCAATCCGGAAAGAAATCACAGATCTTGAAGAGGAACTCCAACGTCCCGCCTACGTAATTCCGCGACTCTCTGACGTCCAGCGCGCGCAGGGGGAGTCGAGTCTCGAGAAAAAATACAGATCTCTGGATGTATGTCAGTCCTACCGTAGGTAAATTCAGAACGCTGAACTCTCATTTATCGCGCCACGATTCAGCGCATTCGAAAACGTGGCGCGGATTTCAGCTCGATTGCCTTATCTT
>NZ_JAWRXD010001031.1:0-258 GCF_046535215.1 Priestia sp. SIMBA_032
TGCTGGGTGATGTCCGAGTTCACCGCGAAGACGGTCACCTGCCCGTCCGCGCCGCGCGACAGCTGCCAGCGGCAGTCCGCCACCAGCACAGATCCGTCGGCACGGCGCTGCCTCAGCTCGCCCACCCAGTAGCCGTCGCGCAGCAGTGCGGCCGCCGCGGCGTCGAACTCCCGGGGGTCGTCGTAGACGAGGTCGCGCACCGATCGCCCGACCGCCTCCGCTGCCGGGATGCCGTAGATCGTCTCCGCTCCGCCGTTC
>NZ_JAWRXD010001032.1:0-258 GCF_046535215.1 Priestia sp. SIMBA_032
CCACGCACGACCTGGCGTTCGACGCGATGTCGACCGCACGCAGCCGGCTCTATCTGGCGCTCGCCGGAGGGCCGGCCGGATACTCGGTGGGGCTGCGCCGCGGAGAGCTGTTGTCGCGGACCGGAACCGACGTCGACGAAATCGGCAATGCCCTGATCCGCGCGATCATCCCGATCGGTGTGTCGATCGTCGTCTCCGGCGCGGCGGTGGCGATCATGGCCATCGTGTCGCTGTGGGCCGCTCTGGTACTGGCGATCG
>NZ_JAWRXD010001033.1:0-257 GCF_046535215.1 Priestia sp. SIMBA_032
TGCTCTTGGTGACAGCTGCCCTGGTAAACCCCGGCGACAAGGTTCTGGTCGGTGACCCGTCCTACCCCTGTAACCGGCAGTTCCTGGCTGGATACGGAGCAGATGTCGAACTGGTGCCTACGACTGCAGCATCCAGATTCCAGCTCGATGCAGCTCTCGTGCAGGCTCATTGGTCCGAGGCAGTTCGAGGGCTGATGATTGCCTCGCCGGGTAATCCCACTGGTACCTCAGTGCCTTTGGAAGAGCTTTCTGCTATC
>NZ_JAWRXD010001034.1:0-257 GCF_046535215.1 Priestia sp. SIMBA_032
GGCACCAGACGGCCTTGACATCGCCGATGCGGCCCTCCTGGATCAGTCGGCGCATCAGCGTGATCACCGGCATGTGGCGCATGTTGTGTCCGACGTA
This sequence comes from Priestia sp. SIMBA_032, assembly GCF_046535215.1. NCBI lineage: Bacteria > Bacillati > Bacillota > Bacilli > Caryophanales > Bacillaceae > Priestia > Priestia sp. SIMBA_032. The sequence goes on from NZ_JAWRXD010001034.1 coordinate 98, forward strand.
CAGGCGGGATCCGGTCCTCTGCGCGGCTGCAAGGATGCGGTCGCAGTCGTCGATGGAGATCGCCAGCGGCTTCTCGCAGAAGACCGCAAGTCCTGCCTCGAGCGCCGGGATCGCGACCGCGGCGTGCCGGTCGTCCGGTGTGAGCACCATGACGGCGTCC
>NZ_JAWRXD010000046.1:0-15719 GCF_046535215.1 Priestia sp. SIMBA_032
TTGACTTGCTCAATTAAAAAATAAAAAATTAACGTTGACGTTTACTATTTCGTTCAGTTTTCAAAGAACTCTTGTCTCAAGGCGACTTTCTTATCTTACCACCTCAAGTATAACTTGTCAACAACTTTTTTCACTAAGTTATTTTCAGGTTATTTTTTGTTGTTGTCTTAGCGACGTATATAAATATAACATCTGTTAACTTAATGGTCAACAACTTTTTCAAAAAAAATAAAAGTTTTCTCGAAAAGATTCCAGAAAACTTTTATTTTGGATATTCTTCCAAATTACAATATGAAATTATTAATAACAAGCAAGGCAGCTATTCCTGGAATACCTAAAATAGCTGAAACTATGGCTGTGGGGAAATTAATAGGAATATGAATATCGAACTGTACGCCAAAGATGTTAATAAAGAAAAGCAGGAGAACGCCAATAATAAGCTTAATCGATAAATTTCCAATGACTCGAAGCATTTTTTCAACACCACCTGTTACTAAAAGTAGAATGATTAGCCCTATTAAAAAAGACACAACTACAATGGGATGGTTTAGCATGTTGCCTCCTTCTTAAAGCAGATAAGTTACCTTATATGTATGTCCAAGCATTCAAAAAAAGCACTATTTCAAGGAGAGAAATCCTTATTTTATAAAGACAACAAAACAGGATGCCCCTATGACATCCTGTTAATTGAAATATTTCGATGCTTGGCTTCTTTTAATAGAAAAAGATACTTCATTTTGGCTAATCGAATATCTACCATTACCTCTTCTGAAGGATCTACACTTCTTTCTACCATTGAAGTTTTGTGACTCCATTCCTGCTTCACTTGCATAAAAGTCTTCACAAATTCATCATCGTACTCTTTGCGTAACCAACCTTTTCTTTTAAAAAACATATGCAAGTACCTCGTTATACTTCTCTTCTACCTTCTAGGGCTTTAGATAATGTTACTTCGTCTGCGTACTCAAGGTCTCCTCCGACGGGTAACCCATGAGCAATTCTAGTAATTTTAATTCCTGTCGGCTTTAAGAGCCTAGAGATATACATAGCCGTAGCTTCGCCCTCTATATTCGGGTTAGTAGCTAAAATCACTTCTTGAATCTCATCATCTTGAAGTCTTTTTAATAACTCTGGTACTTTGATATCTTCAGGCCCTATCCCTTCCATAGGTGAAATTGCACCATGCAGGACATGATACAAGCCGTTATATTCTTTCATTTTCTCCATTGCAATGACATCTTTAGGGTCTTGCACGACACACACCACACTTCGCTCCCTACGCTGATCTTGACAAATGTAGCAAGGATCTTGATCTGTGATATGCCCGCAAACTGAACAATAGGTTAAATTTCGCTTCGCATTGACTAATGCTTTTGCAAAATCTAATACTGTATCTTCTTTCATAGATAAAACAAAGAACGCTAAGCGAACAGCTGTTTTTGGACCAATGCCGGGTAACTTCATAAAACTATCTATAAGCTTTGATATTGGTTCTGGATAATGCACGTGGCAACCACCTTATTAAAGTCCTGGAATATTTAAACCTTTTGTAAATTGACCCATTGTGTTATTTGTTAAATCGTCCATTTGTTTTAATGCGTCATTTGTTGCTGCTAGTACTAAATCTTGTAGCATTTCAATATCTTCAGGATCTACTACATCCTCTTTAATATTTACATCAATTACTTGTTTCTGACCGTTAACCACAACTGTTACCATTCCGCCGCCAGCTGTACCTTCAACAGTTTTTTCAGCTAACTCTTCCTGCGCTTTTTGCATATCTTTTTGCATTTTTTGCATTTGTTTCATCATTTTTTGCATATTGCCCATGCCTTTCATCATATGAACATTCCTCCTAAATTTACTCTTGAATTTCGATTAAGTCTTCTCCAAATAGCTTTTTCGCTTCTGCAACCACAGGGTCTTCCTCCTGTGGTTGACCTGATGACCCATCACTTTGCTGTCCTTGAAGAAACTCTTCTCTTACTTTATCCCATTCACTTTCTGGAATTGCAACCATTTCACGCTTGCTGCCAATTAAAGTATATAAGATATTCTCTAAATTATCACGTACATTGTTGTTATTTTCAGAAGCCATTTTACAATGAATTTCATATTTGAATTTAAGTATAAATGATTGATCTGAAGACGCAACCGGTTCACTGTTAGATAACAACGCTGCATGTGAAGCTTTATTTTGTTGTTTCAAAGTGTCTAATACCTGCGCCCAAGATCGCTTAATCGTTTCTAAATTCTGTCGAGTGGCATTTTTTAAAACTTCATTTACCTTCCCAACAGGCGTTTTGTACTGATTTCTTGACTGTCTTGTCTGTTTTTTCTCTGTTTGAGCTGCCTGAGCTGTATGATCAACTTGAATGCCTTTTTCTTTTAGCTGCTGCAGTTCTGCTTCCATTTGATTCATTTTTTGCAAAATGTCTTGATACGGAAGAGAACTCTCTTGACTTGTAGAGCTTTGAGCTAATTTTACTAAAGCGACTTCAAGTAGCACTCGAGGATGATTGCTCCATTTCATCTCTTGCTGAGTTTGGTTCAATTCAGCAATAACTTTATAAATAAAGGCACTATCCATTTTTGAACTGAGTTCTTTAAACTCTTCGTTAACTGCTGCTTTTTCAAGTAAATATGCATTTTCTTCAGAAGCTTGATAAAGCAGAACATCACGATAATAGAAGATGAGGTCCTCTACAAACCTCGCTGGATCTTTTCCGTTTTTGATCAAACTTTCCACAGAGTCTAACGCTTCTACAATGTTTTCGTTAAAGATAGCTTGGACGATCTTCACAATAAAAGCCTGTGATACTGCTCCTGTTATGGATAGAACATCCTCTAAGCTTACCTTCTCCGTACTATACGAGATGGCTTGGTCTAAAAGACTAAGTGCATCACGCATGCCACCTTCTGAAGCTTTCGCAATTTCGTAAAGAGCATCCTCGCTTACTTCTAGCTCTTCAGAACCTAATACTTCCTTCATTCGGTATACGATATCTTCTGGCGAAATGCGTTTGAAATCAAAGCGCTGACATCTGGAGATAATCGTTAATGGAATTTTATGCGGCTCTGTTGTAGCTAAAATAAAGATGACATGTGCAGGAGGTTCTTCTAACGTTTTTAACAAAGCGTTAAAAGCTCCAATTGAAAGCATATGAACTTCATCAATAATGTACACTTTGTATCGAACAGCACTAGGTGCATATTTTACTTTATCACGGATATCTCGAATTTCATCGACTCCATTATTAGAGGCTGCATCAATTTCAATTACATCAGAAATGGAACCATCAGTAATTCCCCGACAAGTTGCACATTCATTACAAGGTTCAGCAATGGGTGCTTTTTCACAGTTAACGGCTTTCGCTAAAATTTTAGCAGCTGTTGTCTTTCCTGTCCCTCGAGGCCCAGAAAATAAATACGCATGCGAAAATTTTTCTTGGACAAGGGCATTTTGAAGTGTTTTGATAATATGTTGTTGACCGACTACGTCGTTAAAGCTTTGAGGACGGTATACACGGTACAGAGCCTGATATGCCACTACATCCTCTCCTTTTAATATAATTCATTAGTTATCATTATAGCGTATTATGAGGTTTTTTTTCAAAATAGTAAGAGATAAAATAAAAAGCCTACTCCCACAGAGTAGACTAAACTTATGTATATAACTGCCGTGCACCTTCCGTCGATTAGCCACCCCAGGCGTTACTTAAGCAGTTAGCTCGGTTCAGGCGACCCTATGGCACATGAGAGGTTCTGCTTACTGCTGCTTCCTTCCGGACCTGACAGGGTTCACAGATTCCCATTGCATAGGACCCAAACGTCAACACCACTTACTTAAGGCAGGCCCTAAGATGAGCTAACCTCAAGAAGGAATTCGGCCTCGCTAGAGCGGATTGCGAGTACAGGGCACCGCTACCTCCCCGCTTAGCACGGCAAAGTTGAAACCAATAGTTTGGGCATCAAGTTGATGCATTTACAAGTATACGTCTTTTCATTCAAAAATGCAACCGCTATAGAAAACTTACTTTTTCAGCGCTATTTTCCAGTCTTTTTTCGTTGACGTAACTCACGAAAAAAAGTCGTTAAGAGGCTCCCGCATTCTTCTTCTAGCATACCTCCTACCACTTCTGCTTGATGATTAAACTTTTCAAACTCTAATAAGTTTAACAATGTTCCCGCGCAGCCACCTTTAGGATCATAAGCGCCAAACACAACTCTTTTCACTCTTGATAATACAATAGCACCTGCACACATCGGACATGGTTCTAAGGTGACATATAACGTAGCGTCTTCCAATCTCCATGTTCCTAGTTTCTTACATGCTTCATCAATTGCTAAAAGTTCCGCATGAGCAACTGATCGCTGTTCTGTTTCTCGTAAGTTATAAGCTGCAGCAATCACTTCATCGTTTTGAACAATAACTGCTCCAATGGGAACCTCTAATTTATCTTTAGCTTTTAATGCTTCATCAATTGCCAACCTCATATACTTTTCATCATTTAACACTTTTTATCCAACCTTACATATTATATTTTTTCTGAGTCAAACTATTTACTATGTACATCAGGAAAAGGAGAGACCTTGTGTGAAGAATGCTAAAACTGCTTTAATTATTATTGATATGCTAAACGATTTTCAATTCAAAAACGGCAAAGTACTTGCTGAAAAATCTTTAACAATTGCTCAAAACATTGCCAAGTTAAAACAATATGCCTCGTCTCAACATATCCCTATTATTTATGTCAATGACCACTATAAACTATGGCAAGCAAACTTAGAAACCATTTTAACACACTGCACAAATGAGGTAAGTTCACCCATTCTACATCACATTTCACCACAAAACGCTGATTACTTTTTAATTAAACCAAAGCATTCTATCTTCTATGGGACAGCTTTAAATATTTTGCTATCACAACTCGATGTGCATACACTTATTTTAACAGGAATTGCGGGAAATATATGCGTGCTTTTTTCAGCTAACGATGCTTATATGCGTGAGTATAATTTAATTGTGCCTGAAGATTGTATTGCTTCAAACGCAGATGAAGACAACACCTTTGCTTTAAGAATGATGCATAACGTATTAAATGCTCGTATTTGCAAACATACTGAGTTGATGAATTAAGTAAAAAGCCTTCTCATATGATGGAAGTAAGTCATATGAAATGGAGGCTTTTTATTATGCAAATTTACACTGTTAAAGCAGGTGACAGTATATATAGTATTGCAAAACAGTTTCGCATTGAAGCAGGAAAAATTATAAGAGCAAATGAATTACCTAATCCAAATCAACTCGTCATCGGGCAATCTATGGTTATTCCCATCAACGGTACTTACTACACAGTAAAAGCTGGAGACACTATATGGAAGGTAGGAAGAAAATTAGGCGTTAGCTATCAGGCTATTGCCAATGCGAACAATGTTTCAGTTACAGCACCCTTAACACCTGGCCGCCGCATCTTAATTCCCCCTTCCCCAAACAAAAGAAACGGTGAGTTTTTAGGGTATGTTGAAACAAGCAATCGAAAAATCACCCCCCAAACAGAGAAAATGATTAATCAAAATGCAAAATATCTTACGTATCTCGGGCCAGCTAACTTCGAAGTACAAAAAGACGGTTCTCTAAAGGCGCCTCCGCTTAACAATTTAGGTTCTATTGCTAAAGAAAATGACGTCATTTTCTCAATGGTATTGGCTAATATTGAAAACGGCGCATTCAGTGACGAAGTCGGCCGGGCAATTTTAACTAATAAAGACGTTCAAGATACGCTCTTAAATAATATTGTAAAAACAGCGAGGGAACAAAATTTCAGAGACATTCACTTTGACTTCGAATTTTTGCGTCCGGCAGATAAAGAAGCCTATATTGCATTTTTACAGAAAGCAAAAAAGCGTCTTCAAGATGAGCAACTTCTCATGTCTGTCGCTTTAGCTCCGAAGACAAGTCGAGATCAAAAAGGCAAATGGTACGAAGCACATGATTATAAAGCCATTGGAGAGATTGCTAACTTCGTTGTTCCGATGACATATGAATGGGGATATAGCGGTGGGCCTCCTATGGCCGTCTCTCCTATTGGTCCCGTACGTGATGTTTTAGAATATGCAGTATCTGAAATACCTAGTTCAAAAATTATCATGGGCCAAAACCTATACGGTTACGATTGGACACTTCCTTACAAACCAGGAGGAGAATATGCCAAAGCCATTAGTCCTCAACGAGCTATTGAGTTGGCAGCTCGCTATAAAGTAGCTATTCAATACGACAATAAAGCACAAGCTCCTTTCTTCCGGTATAAAGATGAACAGCAGCGCACCCACGAAGTATGGTTTGAAGACGCTAGGTCTATTCAGGCCAAGTTTGATTTAATCAAAGAATTAAAACTTAGAGGAATGGCTTACTGGAAACTAGGCTTAGATTTTCCACAAAACTGGCTCTTGATTGAAGACAACTTCAAAATTACCAAAAGACTGACACAGCAATAAATAGGGAAAGCTTACTGTTAACAGTAGGCTTTTTGTTATTCTTCTTACTGAAAGAAATTTCTTTTCCCCTTATTCTCCTTCTCTATGTTAAAATATTTTTTGTCTGTTTTTTTTGAACGAGTGGTCATGAAGGAGGCAAATGAATGCAAGGCACACCTTTTATTTCAGTAGAAGGACCCATCGGTGTCGGAAAAACCTCTCTAGCTAAAGAGATTGCAAAAGCATTTCAATTCGAAATTTTAAAAGAAATCGTAGATGAAAATCCATTTCTCGGGAAATTTTATGAGAATATCGATGAGTGGAGTTTTCAAACCGAAATGTTTTTTCTATGTAATCGATATAAGCAGTTAGAGGATATTCAAAAAGGGTTCTTATCTTATAAAAAACCTGTTGTAGCAGATTATCATATTATGAAAAACATGATTTTCGCTGAGCAAACGTTAAAAGATGAACAGTATAAAAAATATGTACAAATCTTCCACATCTTAACGGCTGATATGCCGGCTCCGAACATTATTATTTATTTAAATGCAAGTTTGGACACCTTGCTAAAGCGTATTAAAATGCGTGGAAGAGAAATTGAACGAAACATCGATCCTCACTACCTTGCGAGACTAAGTGATGATTATGAAAAAGCTATGACGGCATTTGAACAAAAGAACCCTGACGTAACCATTTTACGTTACAACGGTGATGAAATAGATTTTGTACAAAATAAACAACACTTAAATAGAATCTTCTCAGAGGTTCAAGAGAGTATGTTAAAAAGGAGTATGTAATGGTAAACTTACGATCGAAATACAACATTCCTAATGATGCTGTGTTGACGATAGCGGGTACAGTTGGAGTTGGGAAATCTACGATGACTCAATCATTGGCTGATGCTCTCCAATTTCGCACATCGTTTGAAAAAGTAGATTCCAATCCTTACCTGGACAAATTTTATGGAGATTTTGAACGTTGGAGCTTTCACCTACAAGTATATTTTCTAGCGGAACGCTTTAAAGAACAAAAGAAAATTTTCGAGTATGGTGGCGGCTTCATCCAGGACAGATCCATTTACGAAGATACCGGTATCTTTGCTAAGATGCATTTTGAAAAAGGAACAATGTCTAAAGTAGACTATGAGACATATACAAGCTTGTTCGATGCAATGGTTATGACTCCATACTTCCCTCATCCGGATCTGCTCATTTATTTGGAAGGCAGCTTCGAAGATATTGTAGACCGCATTCAAGAAAGAGGGCGACCAATGGAACAACAAACGCCTCTTGATTATTGGAAAGAGATGCACGCCCGATACGAAGACTGGATTAATAACTTTACGGCTTGCCCTATTCTCCGTTTAGATATTAGAGAATACGACCTTATTAAGAATCCTGATTCAATTGAATCAATTGTTGAAAAGGTAGCTCGCTTTTTACAACATAATGAAAAATTAAAACGTCGTCAGCTATAAAAAAATGCCGCTTTAATAGATAAAGCGGCATTTTTAACAAATAAAAAACCGTTACTTATAAGTAACGGTTTTCCAATCTCCAATTTATCGCGCTATGTTAATTGCATTAAAAGTCAAATATGGCGGAGGAAGAGGGATTCGAACCCCCGCGGGCTTTAACACCCCTGTCGGTTTTCAAGACCGATCCCTTCAGCCGGACTTGGGTATTCCTCCGTATCGACAAGTATTAATTTATCATATACAAATAATGAAGTCAACTCTTTTATTGATTTTTTTAAAAAAGATGTTCATTAAAAATTAATTTAATGAACATCTTCTACTTTTATTTAGAAATAAATTCTTTATTTCCCATATATGGACGCAGCACTTCTGGAATTTGAATTTTTCCATCTTCCTGCTGGTAGTTTTCTAAAATTGCAGCTACCGTACGGCCAATTGCTAAGCCAGAACCGTTTAGTGTATGAACATGTTCTGGTTTTGCTTTTATATCACGGCGGAAGCGAATATTAGCACGGCGAGCTTGGAAGCTTTCAAAGTTTGAACAAGAAGAAATTTCACGATACGTTTCATAACTTGGAATCCAAACTTCAATATCATACTTTTTGGCTGCTGTGAAACCTAAGTCAGCTGTACACATGCTTAGAACTCGGTAAGGCAAACCTAATAGTTGAAGAACCTTTTCAGCATGGCCAGTTAATTTTTCTAATTCATCATAAGAATCTTCTGGCTTAACAAAGCGAACAAGTTCTACTTTATTAAACTGATGCTGACGAATAAGCCCACGTGTATCTCTTCCTGCAGAGCCTGCTTCTGAGCGGAAGCAAGCACTATACGCTGTATAAGCAATCGGAAGCTGGTCTCCGCTTAAAATTTCATCACGATGTAAATTTGTAACTGGTACTTCAGCTGTAGGAATTAAGAAATAATCTTCTTCTTTAATCTTGAATGCATCTTCTTCAAATTTAGGAAGCTGCCCTGTTCCTGTCATGCTTGTACGATTTACCATATATGGAGGAAGGATTTCTTCATAACCATGCTCATCCATATGTAAATCCATCATAAAGTTAATAAGAGCACGTTCTAACCTTGCACCTAATCCTTTATAAAATACAAAGCGGCTTCCCGTTACTTTCGAAGCTCTTTCAAAGTCTAAAATATTTAAATCTGTTCCTAAATCCCAATGCGGTTTTGGTTCAAAATCAAATTGTTTAATTTCTCCCCATTTGCGTATTTCTACGTTATCATCTTCAGTTTCACCTACAGGCGTACTTTCATGTGGAACGTTAGGAATTGAAAGCAGCAATAGCTCTAACTCTTCTTCAACGCTGCGAAGCTCTTCATCTAATTGCTTTACGCGATCTCCTACTTCACGCATTTCAACGATTAAATGATCCGCATCTTGTTTTTCACGCTTCAATTGTGCAATTTGCTGTGATACTTCATTTCGTTTGCTTTTTAACTCTTCTGTTTGAGCAATTAGCTCACGGCGTTTTGCATCTAACTCTTCAAAGCGACCTAAGTCCGTTAAGTCTTCACCACGAAACTTGAGCTTTTCTTTTACTTCATTAAAATTAGCACGTAAAAATTTTAAATCTAACATACTTAGTACCTCCTTTAGTATAAAAGGGCAAAATAAAAACTCTCATCCCCATGAAAGGGACGAGAGTTTACCCGCGTTGCCACCCTAATTGAAAGCTAAAATAAGCCTTCCTCTTAAACCAGATAACGGATGAACCGAAACTGCCTACTACTTTTTCGACAGCTTGCTCCAGGACGGATTCATAAGAATTGATTATCGATTCACACCAGCCATCGACTCTCTTGAAATCAAAAATCTTATTACTATTTCCTATCAACGCTTTATACCAATATCATTTTTAATAATCATAATGTACTACAAGTCTTTACAAGATGCAATTCATTTATACAGGTTTTTTTGAAGCTTCTTCAACCATTGCTACAAAATACTGAGCCATGCGAGCATCATCTGTTAATTCTGGATGAAACGAACATCCCAAGAATTGACCTTGTCTTGCTGCAACAATTCGGTCGTTATGCATTGCCAAGACTTCAACATTTTCTCCTACTTCTACAATATGCGGAGCACGTATAAATACGCCTATAAAATCTTCACCAATATCTTTAATGTTTAGAGCAGCTTCAAAGCTATCTCGTTGACGCCCAAATGAGTTTCGAGCTACCGTAATATCCATAACACCTAAATGGGGCTCTTCACGGTCAACAACTTGTCCTGCAAGTAAAATTAAACCCGCACACGTACCAAACACCGGTTTACCTGCTTGTGCAAACTGGCGAAGAGGTTCCATAAAATCATATTTGTCAATCAGACGACGCATCGCTGTGCTTTCGCCGCCCGGTAGGATTAAACCATCTATTTCGTCTAGCTGTTCAACTTTTTTAATGATAATGGCTTCAGCGCCTGCTGCTTCTAATGCTTGTGCATGCTCGCGAAAGGCACCTTGTAATCCTAACACGCCTACTTTTACCATTTTGTCAAAACTCCCTTTAAATTACCATCCACGCTCTTGCATGCGGTTTTCTGGTAATAATGATGAAATTTCAATCCCTTTCATTGCACTTCCTAACCCTTTTGACAAGTTTGCAATGAGTTCATAGTCTTGATAATGCGTTGTTGCCTCAACAATTGCTCGAGCAAATTTTTCAGGGTTGTCTGATTTGAAGATTCCTGAACCAACGAACACACCATCTGCTCCAAGCTGCATCATTAATGCTGCGTCTGCTGGTGTTGCTACACCGCCCGCTGCAAAGTTTACAACCGGTAGGCGACCTTCACGTTTAATTTGTAGTAATAACTCATAAGGCGCGCCTAATAGTTTTGCCTCTGTCATTAACTCATCTTCGTCCATGCCCACAACTTTACGTACTTGAGCGTTTACTTGGCGCATATGACGCACTGCTTCTACGATGTTTCCTGTCCCTGGTTCGCCTTTTGTTCGAAGCATTGCAGCTCCTTCAGCAATACGACGGGATGCTTCTCCAAGATCTCGACAACCGCACACAAATGGAACCGTAAATGTATTTTTATTTAAATGAAACTCCTCATCAGCTGGAGTCAACACTTCACTTTCATCGATGTAGTCTACACCCATCGCTTCTAGCACGCGTGCTTCAACAATATGGCCAATACGAGCTTTTGCCATAACTGGAATGGACACAGCATTCATCACTTCTTCAACAATTGTTGGGTCTGCCATACGAGACACGCCGCCTGCTGCACGGATATCAGCTGGAACACGCTCTAATGCCATAACGGCAACAGCACCTGCTGCTTCTGCAATTTTTGCTTGCTCTGCATTGATAACGTCCATGATAACGCCACCTTTTTGCATTTCCGCCATTCCTCGTTTTACACGATCAGTACCTGTAATGTTATTCATGTTTGTCTTCCTCCTGTATCAAGTGTTTCACAATAATTTTTAGTGTATATACAAAATTCAAAACTTAGTGTCTATTCTACCGCATTTTTCGGAAAATTCCTATCTAATTTATAGATTATATACAAACAAATCTAAAAATAAAAAAAGAGATACTCTCTTGTAGTATCTCTTCTTTCTCTTGAGTTATCATTAAAACCAGTTATTCACTGTATTTGCAGCATTCATCCAAATATCGCTAAAGAAGTTACCGATGCTGCGGATAGCGAGAGAGAACCATCCAGCTTTTTCAACAGATTCATTTGTCACAACCGGTGTCATGCTATCTGTGGTTTGTCCTCCTACATAGCCTAGATCTTTAAGATTACTGTTCGTTGCACTCACATAAGCAACTGCTTCTCCTTTTTTAATAGGAGCTACAACTTTCTGATCGTTCACAACTTTATCGTTTAACCTAAAGTTGATTTTAGTATGATCTTTTTGACCTTTTTCGGTAATAATCTTTACTGAATTCTTTGGAGAAACGGAAGCTTCTTTTGATTTCCCTTTAGCAACATCAATTGTTTCGTGCCCTTTAATCTTGCCGTTAGCAGGCACTACTTCTTTTAACTGAAAATGACTAAAAGCATAATCCAATATCTTTTTCGTTTGAGAAAAACGAGCAGCTTCCGTAGACTTGCCGTTTTCCTTAGCATTCATTACAACTGTTATGTATCTTACACCGTTACGTTCTGCAGTCCCAGTGAAACATTGACCCGCAAAGTCTGTGTGACCAGTTTTCAAGCCGTCTACGCCGCTGTATGCAGCTGAAAAACCAGGGAGCATCTTATTCCAATTGTTCATTTTTGTTTCGCCTTGTTGCCCTTGTCTAAACATCTTAGAAGGAGTTTTGGCTACTTCCAAAGATTCTGGATAATCATGAATCAAGTGATAAGCAAGAGTAGCAACTGCCCGAGCAGATAGAAGATTCTCATCTTCTTCCTTCGTTCCTTTTGGATACATTCCTTTTAACAAGGAATTAGAAAGACCTGTAGAATTGACAAATTTTGATTCACCCATATTTAATTTCTTTGCCGTTTCATTCATTAACTTAATAAAACGTTCTTCAGAACCACTGACAGCTTCAGCTAAAGCAATGGCTGCTCCATTAGCTGAGTAAATAGCCATGGCATCATATAATTCTTTTACCGTATATTCTTGGTTTTCGATTAATGGTACATTTGATAATCCATAATCCTGAGAAATTTTAGCTGCATATTTACTAACTGGCACACGTTGATCCCAAGATAATTTCTTATCTTTTATGGATTCTAATACTAGGTATTCCGTCATCATTTTTGTCATGCTTGCAATACCTAATAAAGCATCCGTATTTTTCCCGTATAGCACTTTCCCCGTACTTGCCTCTACTAAAATGGCTGCATCTGCTTCAACACCAATATCATCTGTTTTAGAAGCAGCTGATGCTTGTGTAGAGACAAAAAATACGCTGGCCATTAACATAACAGCAATGACACAAATTAATTGTTTCTGTACTGCGTTTCTCACTCTATACCCTCCAAACGTAAACTCACATAAATGTAATTTTATCATACTAAAATTTAAAAAAATAGATAAAGAAGTACTGTTACATTCATGATTAATGACATAAAAAACACGTTTCCCTATTAAGGAAACGTGTTTTTTAAACATTCATGATTATCTCATAGAATAGTTAGGAGATTCTTTTGTAATTTGCACATCATGTGGGTGACTTTCTCTTAAACCTGCTCCAGTCATACGGATGAATTGTGCCTGTTCACGTAACGCTTCTAAGTTAGCTGAGCCACAGTAACCCATTCCTGCGCGTAAACCACCAATCATTTGATATAAAGTATCTGCTACAGGTCCTTTGTAAGGCAAACGGCCTTCGATACCTTCTGGAACTAATTTTTTATTATCTTCTTGGAAGTATCGATCTTTACTTCCTTTTTCCATAGCTCCTACAGAGCCCATTCCACGGTACACTTTAAAGCGTCTTCCTTGGTAGATTTCTGTTTCGCCAGGACTTTCTGTCGTTCCTGCTAGAAGGCTTCCTAGCATTACTGTATGTCCACCAGCTGCAAGTGCTTTTACGATATCTCCAGAGTACTTAATACCGCCATCTGCGATAATAGCTACACCATGCTTACGAGCTTCGGTTGCACAGTCATACACTGCTGTAATTTGTGGAACGCCTACACCAGCTACAACACGAGTTGTACAAATTGAACCAGGTCCAATTCCTACTTTTACTACATTTGCTCCAGCTTCAATTAATGCTTTTGTACCTTCAGCAGTTGCTACGTTACCAGCAATAATATTTAATTCTGGATATGCCTCGCGAATGCTGCGTACCGTATCTAAAACGCCTTGTGAATGTCCATGCGCCGTATCAATAACGATAACATCAACGCCAGCTTGTACTAATTTTTCGATACGAACATTTGAATCAGCTGTTACGCCAACAGCTGCTCCAACTAATAATCGACCTTGTTGATCTTTAGCTGCATTTGGAAACTCAATTACTTTTTCAATGTCTTTAATTGTGATAAGACCTTTTAATACGCCATTGTCATCTACAAGAGGTAACTTTTCAATTTTGTATTGCTGTAGAATTTTCTCTGCTTCTTCTAAAGTCGTTCCCACTGGAGCAGTAACTAATTCTTCTTTTGTCATTACATCAGCAATTTGCATTGAATAATCTTGGATGAAACGCAAGTCACGGTTTGTAAGGATTCCAACTAGTTTTTGTTCTTCTTCGTTGTTGACAATCGGCACACCTGAGATACGATATTTGCCCATTAAATGTTCAGCAGCAAATACTTGGTTTTCAGGAGTTAAAAAGAAAGGATCCGTGATAACACCACTTTCAGAACGTTTTACTTTATCAACTTGTTCTGCTTGCTGTTCAATCGACATGTTTTTGTGAATGATACCTAAACCACCTTGTCTAGCCATCGCAATAGCCATTTCAGCTTCTGTAACTGTATCCATTCCTGCACTGATGAACGGCACCTTTAATTTTAATGTTTTTGTTAGTTCAACACTCATATCAACGTCTTTAGGTAGTACCTCAGATTTTGCTGGCACCAGTAAAACGTCATCAAATGTTAAGCCTTCTTTAGAAAATTTGCTTTCCCACATTATAGAATCCTCCTTTAAACGACAGAATATTATTAGTAGATTAACAAGCAGATATGTACCTGTCAATAACTTCACTAGATATCAGATAATTCTAATAAAAAGAAAAGGTGATTTAGTTGCATAAATTTAATGATGTTTGGACGTCCTACAATTTATTTTTCTCCGTTCCTTTTGTACAAAATTTTTTAAAAAAGCGCTATCAAAAATTGAATTATAGCGATGCAGAGCAACATAGCTTTAAAAACAGTTACCCATTTATTTATTATTTGGAACACAGTAAAAATTATTATCAAGTTGCGGCACAATCTCCTGTATCAGTTCAACCAGTTTTATTATTTTATGGAATGTCACAGCTGTTAAAAGCCAGTTTGTTAACACAAAACCCAGTATATCCCGAAAATACGGCGGTGTTAGCACATGGAGTATCAACACGAAAAAGAAAAAAACAAAGTTATGATTTTTTAGATGATGAAGTTAAGATTCAAAAAAGCGGTTTATTTTCACAAGTAGGAGAAGAATTGTTTCATGTGAAACAACTGGAAGGTAGTAAATATACAATGAATTATCTATTGTCTTGTGTACCTGAATTAGAGACATTATTTTTAAATTTGGATACGAGGCCATTTTCCCATTTAACAACTATTGGATCGCTTCCAGCTACCTCTTTGCCTATTCCTGAACAAGTTACACGGTGTTATCATATGAATCACGAAAGGCTCTATTCTTTTTTAAAAGAGCGTTCCCGTCTATCATTGTCTGTGTCAGAAGATCAGGTATATATTCTCGACCCTTCAAACTGTTTATATAATTGTTCACCTTTTATGTACAATTTTCAAGCTAACACACTGCATGCACCATTGGAAAAAGATAGCTGCTTATATTTTCCTGAGATATTGGCACATTACTTATTACTTTATAATTTAAGTATGATTTCACGTTATGAAACAGAGTGGTGGTATGAATTATTGCATACATACTCTTCAAAAGATTACCCATTTATCTTGAGGTTCCTTGAGGTTACGGCTCAAAAGATTCCTTACTTAATTTCTTGTTACTTAAATGAACATACAAAAAAAGACTAGCTAAAATAGCTAGTCTTTTTTCAAATGCCTGGCAACGTCCTACTCTCACAGGGACAAAGTCCCAACTACCATTGGCGCTAAAGAGCTTAACTTCCGTGT
>NZ_JAWRXD010001035.1:0-257 GCF_046535215.1 Priestia sp. SIMBA_032
GCGACGCGTGGCGGAAATGGAAAACCGCATCCCCATGCGTCGCTTCGGTACCCCGCAAGAGGTGGCCAAGGTGGTGGCCTTCCTGCTGTCGCAGGATGCGTCCTACATGACCGGCCAGGTCATGGTGGTGGATGGTGGCCTGGTGACCTGAGCTGTCGGGTGAGCACTTACCGGACTCAAGTGCCGACGCGCTACTTTGATTTTTTCGGAGCCTATCAATATGACAATGGATGCCAGACTTGAGGGCGTGCAGCTGG
>NZ_JAWRXD010001036.1:0-257 GCF_046535215.1 Priestia sp. SIMBA_032
GGTCCCTATCAAAAGAAAATTTTTGATGCCCTGTCAAGTGTTTTAAATGAATTTGCCACTATCGATTTTTATGTATATCAAAATGATTACAGCCAGTTTAAAAAGCATGTACTAAACAGCAAATCAAAAGAATATACGCATTATGTTCTGAATGCTGATTTTGACAGTTGTGAGGAAGATGCAGTTGAATTTCTGAAAAATGAAATCCCTTTGGACAAGCTTATTATGCTTGATAAAAAAGTAGCGACACTTGATGG
>NZ_JAWRXD010001037.1:0-257 GCF_046535215.1 Priestia sp. SIMBA_032
GCGTGCTGGCAGTTGTCGGACCGGGATCTGGGCATTCTGCTGGGGGGCATTTCGGTGGCGAGTCTGCGGCGTTGGCGCAGCGCGCTGCGCGACGGTGGCACGCCGCGGGCAGACATCAACGTGGACACGCTGGACCGGGTGAGCTATCTGCTGGGCATCTACAAGTCGCTGCATCTGTTGTTCCCGGACGCCGCGCAGGCAGATGCCTGGATCCATAAGCCGAATGATGGGCTGCCCGTTGGCGGGCGTTCGGCCAT
>NZ_JAWRXD010001038.1:0-257 GCF_046535215.1 Priestia sp. SIMBA_032
CTTCTTCACCGGAAAAAGACAACCCTGACGAGGCAGAGGACGGCTAACCCTTGCTTCTGAACACACCCTTGCCGTCATATTGTCGCTCTTCACTACTAAACAGAGATGCTCTATGCAAATAGCGTTCGGTATCACGGTCATGCTGGTCTTGGCCGTCGTTTTTTCTGCTCGGCCTAGCCGAAGCTAACCACATGCTGGTCTTCGGCTTGCTCCTCGCAGTCTTTTCCGCGCTGGTCATCATCGCCTTGGCCGCCACG
>NZ_JAWRXD010001039.1:0-257 GCF_046535215.1 Priestia sp. SIMBA_032
GTGTGTTGCTCACCCAGGGCGGCGCACAGGTAGCGTTGGAAGTGGCCACTGCCATCCAGCAGGCCATCGCCAATGCGGCCAAGGAAGTGTTCAGGGTCGCAGCGATCCGCGCCGGTCAGGCCATTAGCCTGTCGGTTACAGCTATTGTGCACTCCCCGGTGCTGGGCGATGGCGAGTTGACTGCCGACCAGCGTCGGCGACGACTCGAAGGGCTGGGGGTACGTGCTGATCTGCTGGGCGTTGAGGCTGGGCAGGAC
>NZ_JAWRXD010001040.1:0-257 GCF_046535215.1 Priestia sp. SIMBA_032
GGGGTGGACGGAGAGTGAAGTGATGGCGTGGCAGCGCTGACTTACCCAGCAATCTCCGAGCTAACTATTACGCAGATCGTCGCTTGGCGACTGGCCAAGAATACGCCTTGGGCTATCGGTGCCTCGCGTGGTTGCGGCGTTAGCCCTCGAAGCAATGCAACGAGTTTCGATATCCTGACATCTCACGTTCCCGTAAAAAATGGAGATAAAAATAGATGCTATAGTCGGTACATATCCCCAACTTACTTGCTTTGCAG
>NZ_JAWRXD010001041.1:0-257 GCF_046535215.1 Priestia sp. SIMBA_032
TGGTCGATACGGCGATCCTGTACTTAAAAGCCCCATATTTAGCTGGAGGAAAAACCCCTTTTGGAATTGATTGTGCGGGATTTGCCCAAATGGTCTATAAAATTAATGGATATTCCTTGGCGCGAACAGCTATGGAGCAATCCAAACAAGGGGAGGCAGGGCGTGTCGGTGTACTCCACCATAAGGAAGGCGGCGGCGCCCATGACCGGCGGCATGATTTGGCCGTTGACCGAGGAAGCGACCTCGACCGCGCCCGC
>NZ_JAWRXD010000134.1:0-463 GCF_046535215.1 Priestia sp. SIMBA_032
CATTATGACTTAAACCAAAATCCTATCAAGTTTACTGTTGAAAAGAGTCAAACTGCTAAAGCTTCTGTTACTGCTACTAACAGCTTAACTAAAGGCGCAGTTGAATTAACTAAAGTTGATAACATCGACGGTACTACTCTTGAAGGGGCTATCTTTAAAATTGTAGATATGAACGGTAAGGATGTTCGTTCTGATTTAACTACTGATAAAGATGGGAAGATTTCTGTTTCCGATTTACGTCCAGGAGATTATCAGTTTATTGAAACGAAAGCTCCAACTGGCTATGATTTAAACATTAAACCAATTCCTTTCACAATTACGAAAGGACAATCTCAGGTTACCTCTGTTACAGCTTTAAATAGTTTAACAACAGGTGCAATTGAGTTAACTAAAGTTGATATTGATCACCATGGAACACTTGAAGGTGCCATTTTCAATATTTTAGACCAAGATGGAAAAATCA
>NZ_JAWRXD010001042.1:0-257 GCF_046535215.1 Priestia sp. SIMBA_032
GCCGACAACATAAATATGTGGGGACTGTATCTCTATTCAACGTATTACTGAAGATACTCTTCATTCTTTCATCCTCTGTAATCCATTCTCCACTCCCCGTTTCTCTTAAATAACAGTTTAAAAAGCTTTGTAATGTTGCATGTTCTGCGATTTGTTTCGCATGCTGCATACTGGTCCTCCTCTTTATATTAAAGCTATCGAAATTTCATATAATAAACGATAATTGAATGTCGTTATCAATTATGATTCTAATTGAT
>NZ_JAWRXD010001043.1:0-257 GCF_046535215.1 Priestia sp. SIMBA_032
GGTTCGACCTCATCGGGTGTGATACCAGCCGTCCACAGAGCACGGTACCGACCATTCAACAACAGCAATTCCCGATGTGTTCCGAGTTCGACGATACGTCCGTCGGACACCACCGCGATGCGATCGGCGCGGGCTGCAGTGGCCAACCGGTGGGCGACGATCACCGACGTCCGGGACCCGGTCAGGTGTCGTCCGGCGGCCAGCACCCGGCGTTCGGTCGACTGGTCCAGGGTGGCGGTGGCCTCGTCGAGCAGCAG
>NZ_JAWRXD010001044.1:0-257 GCF_046535215.1 Priestia sp. SIMBA_032
GGCCTGACATCCTTTCCGACGTATGAGCAACTGCGGCCATATCTAGCGTCCTCTCCCCTCAAGGTGGCCTCGCGTGAAACCGTCTCCAAAGCGCTCACGGCTTTGCGTATGACACGCTGGCTTAGCTTGGGCGGTTGCGTACGCGATGAGGTCACGGGGCAAATGAAGGGCAACATCTACCTGTTGCACGATGAGCCGGTGAGCATTGCTGAAGCAGCCTTATTGGATCGCGGCTATCTGGAGTTAGTGAATGAAGG
>NZ_JAWRXD010001045.1:0-257 GCF_046535215.1 Priestia sp. SIMBA_032
GTCGTCGGCCTCCACAGGCTTGGTCAGATGGTGGTCGAACCCGGCCTCTGCCGACCGGATGCGATCCGACGGCAATCCATATCCGGTGACCGCGATGAGCGTCATACCCTTGCTCGCTCCAGACTCGCGCAATTGCCGCGCAACCTCGTAGCCATCCATGTCGGGCAGGCCAATGTCGAGCAGGACGATGTCCGGCTTATAGGTTGTCGCGGCGACTATTCCCGACGCACCGTCGGCACGTGTCTCGACCTCGTGTC
>NZ_JAWRXD010001046.1:0-257 GCF_046535215.1 Priestia sp. SIMBA_032
CCAGCTTGATGCGGTTTCTCTTCTGGTTGACGCGACCCCTGCCGGTGAACAGGCGTTGCGTGCACAATCACGCCTAGTGGTTCGCCGCCAAGCCCAGCTTAGCACCGATCCGGTCGACGTAGGCCGTCGAATCGACGTGCTGAAAGCTATGGACGACGCGCTGACGCGCCGCCAGAAGCTCGGCATCTAATCGAGTCGCCTCGCTTCCTTCGCACTTCCAGCAACGCCCGACCTAGTATTTTTCTCGCTCATCCCTT
>NZ_JAWRXD010001047.1:0-257 GCF_046535215.1 Priestia sp. SIMBA_032
GGCGCCATTCGACATCCCGATACCCGACGGGACGCCCATCGGCGCACGGTGGGACGGCACGTCCCTGATCACCGTTCTCCGGATCGACACACCCCCGCCTGCGATCGGACTGCTCGACCCCCACGGGTGCACCGGGATTCCCGGTATCCCGCTGCCCGCCCTGGCTCAGAGCGTTCGCCAGTTCGACATCGAGCTCGAATCGATCGACGTCATCAGTCATGGCATCCGGTCGCACGGCACCGGCCGGGTGGCACAGG
>NZ_JAWRXD010001048.1:0-257 GCF_046535215.1 Priestia sp. SIMBA_032
GCCGGTCGGCGTCTCTTCCAGAAAGGCCGCCTCTTCCGCCGTCGTCTCGCGGCCGAGACAGGCGTTGCGATGCGGGAACCGCCCGAACCGGTCGATCACCGCCTTGTGACGGCGCGCATAGTCCGTGTAGTCGTCGTTGCCAACCCGCTCCTCGCACAGGGCGACGCAGAGCGCCTGGTCGTCGGCGTCCTCGCTGTGCTCGAAGGGCAGGTAGACAAAGGCGCGCCGGTCGGGCGCCGGCAGGGCCAGATCGTGGC
>NZ_JAWRXD010001049.1:0-256 GCF_046535215.1 Priestia sp. SIMBA_032
GTACATGAACCAGCTCGCCAATCACAAGCACAGTGCGAAGCTCGGGGACCATCTCCCTGTGGACCTAACGTACGTTGAAAATGCAGCAGACGCCCTGGCGATCGCCGCGCATTCCATTACAGTTGCCGCTCTCTTTCAAACGGTCAAGTCGGCAGATGAACGCACGTGGGTCGAAACTGAGGTCGGGGAACTCACCTTTCTTCTGTTGAACCAGGAGCGCGAGAAAGTCGTGGAGCGCTTCGTTAGCAAGTTCAGG
>NZ_JAWRXD010001050.1:0-256 GCF_046535215.1 Priestia sp. SIMBA_032
GTTTTCTTTGAAGGATTAGTAAGAAAATCTGCTTTCGTATATGTTTCTAAAGATTCATAAAGCTGAAAATAACCATGAGCGCCAACCCCGCGTGCATGAACAATCCTTTCGGGAATTCGTTCGTGATCAAAATGGGTCATTTTCTCGCGAAAGTGGAAATCCTCCATTAAGGTTGGGCCTCTTAAGCCCATCTTTAAAGAAAATTCATCTTCAGCTATTTTTACCCCTTGATTTGTTGTTAAAGCATGTTTGCATT
>NZ_JAWRXD010001051.1:0-256 GCF_046535215.1 Priestia sp. SIMBA_032
ATGCTTCAAAGCTTGATGAAACAATGAAAAAAGTTTCTGATACTGAGCAATTAATTGAAAAGAAAAATAAAGATATTGCAGAATTACAAACGAAGATTGCAAAACGTGAAGAGTTATTAAGAAAGCGTTTAGTTGCACTTCAAGAACAGCCAAATACGAACGTTGTAACAGAAGTTCTTGTAAACTCTAAAAACGTTGCAGATTTAGTTGATCGTTTAACTTCTGTTTCTAAAATTCTTGAGTCTGATGAAGATAT
>NZ_JAWRXD010001052.1:0-256 GCF_046535215.1 Priestia sp. SIMBA_032
TTCGTACTTCCCCAAGGAAGGGTGTTTTCTGGATTCAGCGTACTATCGCCATTAGCGAATCGTTCAGGGAAAATCTGATACCAAATGGTGTCTTTAATCCACGATGGTGCTTTGAATACATCATCTGCATGAATAAATGGAAAACAAAAAAAGTTACCAACATCATCATTTGGAATGTTAGAAAAGAATCCTCGCTCTGTATAAATAAGAGTGTCTGTTTCAGATTTTAATTCAAACCCATAACGTAAGCGCTTAA
>NZ_JAWRXD010001053.1:0-256 GCF_046535215.1 Priestia sp. SIMBA_032
GAGCGTCCGGTTATCCCAGGAGTTCGATCAGTACCTGCGTGACCTCTGCGCAGACAGAGTCCGCAGGGGCGAGGTCCTGAAGCGCCTCCTTGAACGCGGACGAGCCGACGGCACCCTCGAGAGAACCGTTCAGGAACTGGAGAGCGAGCGGAACTCGGAACTGGCAACCCTGCCGTCGGACGAACTTTTGCGTCGGCACCGGAAGGCCCAGCGCAACCTGACCGAGCTCGAGCAGGCGTTGTCTCAAGCCTCGCTC
>NZ_JAWRXD010000135.1:0-462 GCF_046535215.1 Priestia sp. SIMBA_032
GGCTGGAGTGAAGCACCGGCGTCGTCAAGATCGTAGGCCTTGCAGGCTAGCAGCACGAGATCGTATTCCGGCCGCACTCTTTCCGACACGACAGCCTCCACAGGAGCACCGAAATCGCCCAACGCACTCGACAAGCGAAGACCATTGTCACGGAGCGAGGGAACCTTGCTAGCCCGTACCAAAAACGTTACGTCGGCTCCGGCTTGAATTAGCCTTGAGCCGTAGTAGCCACCCATGGCGCCGGCACCGAGTACAAGAATCTTGAGGTCACTTTTCATAATATCGTGAGGTGCGTGGAAGGAGCTCGCCAGCCTCTGATGCGCAGTGGAGTAGGGCTACGCGTTGATGATACTATCATGATAGTATAGATGCGCGGCTTACGTGTAACGCTGGTTGGTGGAAACACGGATCAATGCTGTTTCAAATGAGGGAAACGATCAGAACCCGACAGGCTACGAAGCT
>NZ_JAWRXD010001054.1:0-256 GCF_046535215.1 Priestia sp. SIMBA_032
GGGATAAAGGGCTTGAAGCATATGGGTTAAAAGGTTATCCAAGAATAAAAGAATTGTTGCTAAATGAATTTTCGAGAGTTCGTGCAGATCAAAGGCGCTCAGATACTTTATTTGAAATGGAAGATGGTTCAATTTTAATGTTAGAGTATGAAAGTAATACCCGTTTCCTCGAAAACCATTTGAAGTATATGGATTATGCGAATCAAATTATGTATCGTTACTATAATAAGAGGAAAGAGTTACCGGATATTCGAAT
>NZ_JAWRXD010000136.1:0-462 GCF_046535215.1 Priestia sp. SIMBA_032
ATGGTATAGTAAGAAAAAGGGATTATTTCTTACAAAAGCGAATGTATACAGCAGGACATATGGACAAAGAATTAGGTGGTTGAAGAAATGAAAATTTTACTGATCATGGAAGAGGCAGAAGAGAGAAGAGAGTTAGCTGAAAATTTCACTGAAAATATGAGAAATGTAGAATGTTTTGAAGCAAAGACAGGAACAGAATCTTTATTTATGATGAAAAAACATATACCAGACTTTGTTTTTTTAAGTTCCAAATTACTAGATGGTACTGGTTTTGAATATGCAAGTTTATTACGAGAAATAAATTGCTATACAAAATTTATTTTTGTAGGTGAAAACATAGAGGAATCTATTACAGCTTTTCGCTTCCAAGCATTTTATTATTTATTACGACCATTTCGTGAAGAAGATTTACAATTTCTTTTATATAAAATAGGTAAAGAACAAGGTGAGAAAGCAAAGAGT
>NZ_JAWRXD010000047.1:0-13669 GCF_046535215.1 Priestia sp. SIMBA_032
CCCGTTGGTCAAGCGGTTAAGACACCGCCCTTTCACGGCGGTAACACGGGTTCGAATCCCGTACGGGTCATCAAAAAAAAGAGCAGTTTGCATTTGCAAACTGCTCTTTTTTTTATACATGCTCATGTGTAATAGTCCCTGGACGTTATTCTAAAGGAATCCCTCTCTTTATTTCGAAAATTAGTAAGTATTAAGGAGGGTTTTAGATGCCTAAAGATTTAGTGAAAGAACTGTTAGATAAAGGCTTTAAAGTGGTGGACTTAAAATGTGTGGGCACTATAAATATCATTTCAGCAAAAGAACTGTATTTAGAAGAAATAAGTACTGACACCATAGTTGACATGTTATCACTAAATGAAGACAGTATTAAGTTTTCTCTTGACGAAGAACTCCCTTATTTTGAGACAAGTACGAAACCATTAGCTGGATATATCAATTCAGAAAGTGAACTGCCCATAATAGAGGATGCAATTATTGACTACAAAGTGTATGTTAAAGAAGCGATTCTTCAGTCTAAGTAGTCAGTAAAAAAGCAGTTTACAAATGTAAACTGCTTTTAATTAAATATGATATGAAACTCTAATGGACAAACTACAAAATACTCGCGGCTAATCTCCTAAGATTGAATATACTAATACTAGCAATCTAAAAATGAAACTAATATCGCGTGCTATAATAGATAAAAATTAAATACTAGGGGCAATGAATAATGGAAGAGTTAAAACAAGAAGACCAAGATGCAGGTAAACTGTATGAGAAAGGGTTTAAGTGGATGCGTTTTGTAAGCTTTTTTATGGTTGTGAACCTCATTTTCACCGTAGCTTTAGTGGCAGTTGCCTTAGTAGCCCCTCAAATTCAAGAAACTTTCCAATGGGTAGCATTTGGTGTATATGGGTTTACAGTACTTTATCTCATCTTTATGCGTGAAGTAGCCTTCAGAAAGACATATGGATCTTTGGTAGTTTGGATGCGGACTGTATGGAATTTTAGCTTTATTGCTAGTACGTTCGGGGCTGTCACTATGTTTGTGGGAAACACTCACTGGACTTTATTTTAAAGGGCTTGCCTGTTTATGTTGAAAGTAGAAATAAAGGAGGAATTCATATGAATCCATACGAACAATTTCAATTAAATAAAGAGGTAGAAGAAATGGCTAAACAACGAATTGAGATCCATAAAAAGCGAATGGAATTATCTGAAGAGCTGGAAAACAACTGGGATAATAAAGAACTCCAAGATAGAATCATTAAATTAGAGGAAGAAAGCCAAAAACTCAAGAAAAAAATTGAAGTTTTACAGGCTAACTATTAAGCATCCTTTCAGGGTGCTTTTTTGGATTAGAGTGTTTTTACCAAAGCTATATGTGTGAACTTAAGTGAATTACTACTTTCTTACGCAACCTCTAAAAGTTTTTCTATGAATGGCTTCAGTGTCGAGATGTTCAGTTTAGAAAAAAGACTAACCTATTGCTTGCATTGGAATAACTACAAATAGCAAGCATCACCTATTTTGCTAGCATGTCTAACACCATAGAGATACAAAAGGGGATTACTTCCTTACCCTATAAGCTTTTACCTTATTATAAAATGTCGCCTTTTCATTCCTACTTCCTTCATAAATGCTACAGCAGTGATCTTTCCAGACGTCCTTTTTTGGTGCAGACTCTTTTTATATTCATGATATAAAGTAAGGTACATAAGATAATGAATTTGAATATCGTAGGGGATACAAGTTCCACTTAATTTGCATAATTGTTGATATATGTAATGTTTTGTAGATAACTAAATTGCTCTCACATATTGAATATTTATCCTATATCAAGTACAATAAGTTGAATATAAGTTCAACTTAAAAAATGAGGTGTTTATAAATGAAAATTTCACGTTTTAATAAAGACTGCGGTAACTCCGTTGATATGAACATTATGGATGGATATCTATTTGATTTTCCAACGAACGTAGTTGAACTTCAAAAAGAAGCAGCAGACTCCTTTTTCACAGATGCTGTTACAGCTCCAGAAGAATTCAAAAAGCGCATTTTACTTTCTACAACAATTAAGGGAGAAGAGAAGGAACGTTATTTCTTAGTAGGTGACATTGCAGCTAGTCAATTGCTGGCTAATAATCACATTAATAAATTACATAATAAAATTACAAGTCATATTCCATACATCACTTTTTTAGCTGCGATTGCGTATTACCATGCGTTACATGCGAAAAATAAAAAAGACAATATAATTGAAATTGACTATTTTTCTACCATGTTACCAATCTGGCTTCTTAAGAAAGAGAGCACATTTGGGGCGGCTCAAAAAGCCATGGCTAATCGTTTCTTAGGCGACCATACATTTACTGTGCATACTCCTGGTTTTGAAAATACTTTAAAGGTATTAGTAGAAGAAAGTGCGTGCTTAAAAGAGGGAGAAAGTGCACGTTTTGCGTTAAAAAAAGACTTAACTCTTCAAGATCGTGAAGATGCAAATGAGTATGGAGAATGTGAAACGGTGATGGTGGATATAGGCGGTGGTTCCATTGATGTGGTTATTCTACCCGAAGGGTTGAAAGCTGCTAATAGCCGTGAATCGTTCCAAAGCATTGAAGGTATTCCTTATTTAGCTCATATTGATAAATTGCGTAAAGAGAAATTTCTAGAATTATTTACAGACTTACGTGCCTTTGATCAATTTATTCTCGATAACTACAGCAAGCAAAAGTTTGTATTAAAAAACGAGAATACAGGTGAATCGATTGATTTAACAAGTACAATAAAATCTTCACTACGAGAATATGTGGAGATTTTATTAGCTAAATTAAATGATGTTGCACCTCCACCAGCGAATAAACTACGTAAGTATGTATACTGCGGTGGAGTAGCTCCTACTTTAGAAGTAGCTATCATGAATAGTATGCGTGAAAAAATTGGAGAAGAACGTACGGAGAAGTATCATAGGGTTCCCCAAGATAGCCGCCATTTAAATTTATTTGGCTTAGAGATTCGTAGTATTGGTTACGTTCAAAAGAAGCAAGTAGCAGAAAAGAAAGCCGTTAAATCCTAACAACGTAGGTGATAGGGATGTCAGAGCGTCAAAATGCGTTTACCATTAAGACAAATCGATTGAGTGATGAAGTTTATAATAAACTAGCTAAACATGCTAAATCGCGTAGGTTAGGGGACTATATTTCATCTTTAATTTTACGTGATCTAGATGATTCATCTAATGGAAGAAAAGCAATAGAAGACAAAAAAACCTACGAAATGTTTGAACATATCAAGAATGAATTAGCTGATTTAAAAACATTAGCAAAAACAACGGGTTTCGGAAGAAACCATTCCTTCAAAGAAGAAGAGCCTTCAAAGGTTCCCCAACTGAAAGAAGGAAAGATTGCAGATTTAGAAAATATATCTGGCTCATTAGACGATGACGACTTAGAAGAATATAACGATTTTTAAACAGTAAAACCACTAGAATCCATCCTAGTGGTTTTTTCTCTTTTACATATCACTACACTCATAAGGTGTTGATTCATTCATCTTAGGTAGTATATATAAACCATTTATATAAATATTTCTCTAGCTATGAAACATTTATGTAGCAAAAGCAGGCTTAAACCTGCTACTACTTTGGCGAGTTCCTTTACTTATCACAAATAATTATGGGATATTTATCATTCGGAAAATAGATCACTTTATTTATCATAAGATGTAGTACTTTCGTGTGATGAAGAGAATAAATCCTTTAGGTCAATGTTTTCTATGTCAGTCACATAAGCTACAATCAAAAAAATAAAAATAATCCAGTATATGATTTTTTTCAATCCCCCAACTCCTTCACTAAAAACAATATTATGAGAAATACTCAGAAGTGCAATAAATTGACATTCAACTGCAAAATAAAGGATATTTTTTTCTGGTAACTTCTCAATAACAACATTTCAACACTTTTGCACCAGAATCCCCTTAACTGTGTATAGTTAATTTATGATCGGGTTTGTTCAATATAGATAAGTACCAAAAGGTACACCTTTTTGGACAATGTAGAATCATATGTCAGAACGTCTATTTAGTGAATAAAATAAACCTTTACATACGTGTAAAAAGTAATTTACCTTTATATACGTATGTCATATTCAATTTTAATTAACATAGTGTGCCTTCTCGGTAGAAATAAAAAAGGACTTTAAAGTTAAAGTCCTTTTTTATGTTTCATTAATCTAATTGGAAAAAACTAAAGGATATTATCCTCGATGTTTTTTAAGAACATCAATGTGTCGAATTGATCGCCTCGCGGCTGACTGGGACGCGGCGGATGAGGAACGCTATAACCAAGCCAATCAGTGCTATGATCATCGTGAACAGGAACACGTTTTGTGATCCAGCCGTCATCGCATTTGCAATATCAGCCTGTTTGGCCGGAGCTGAGGAGCCATGCAAGTATTTCTCCATACCGCCCGTAAGGATACTGATTGCGACCGCCGTTCCAATCGCGCCCACGACCTGCTGTAGTGTGTTCATCACTGCCGTGCCGTGCGGGTATAACTCTGGCGGCAATTGATTTAGCCCGTTTGTTTGAGCAGGCATCCATATCATGCCTACCCCAACCATGAGCCCAATATGCAAAGCCACAATAAAGGCCACCGAGGAAGCAGGGGATAGGGTCGTAAAGAACCATAACATGACTGCAACGATTACGAGGCCGGGAATAACAAGCCATTTTGGCCCATATTTATCGAACAAGCTCCCCATACGCGGGGAAAGGATACCGTTCAACGCGCTGCCTGGCAAAAGCATGAGTCCTGCAGTAAAAACAGACAATCCTGCGCCCGTCTGCAGAAACATCGGCAGGATAATCATGCTCGACATAATGATTAACATACACGACAGTACCAGGAGTAGTCCAACGACGTACATTGGGTACTTGAAAACGCTCAGATTCATCATCGGATCGCGCATGGAATTCTGCCGTAGTATGAACAGGACCAGTGCGACGATCCCAATAATGATTGAAGTGACCACAACTGCGCTGCCCCATCCTTCAGATCCTGCGCCTGCCTTACTGAAACCGAAGACAACTCCTCCAAATCCGATTGTTGACAATGCGACAGACAGCAGATCTATCCGGGGCTTCGTGACATCGCTGACATTTTCCAAGTACTTCAGTCCTATCAATAGCCCAACAATCAGGAACAACAGCGAGAACCAGAAGATATAATGCCATGTTAAATATTCGATTAATAGACCGCCTATGGTCGGGCCCGTTGCTGGCGCAAACATGATAACAAGTCCAACGAATCCCATTGCCGCCCCCCGTTTTTCCGGCGGGTATATGACAAGAACCGTATTGAACATGAGTGGAAGTAATAATGCCATGCCTGCCGCCTGTAAAATACGGGCGACCATCAACATCTCAAAATTAAAAGCGAGCGCCGCAATGAGTGTACCTAGAATTAAGCTTGTAAGCGAACCCGTGAATAGCTGTCTCGTTGTAAACCTCTGGAGCAGCAATCCACTCATTGGCATTAAAATGCCAAGAGTCAGTAGGAAACCGGTTGTTAACCACTGTGCGGTTGCGGCTGAAATTTGGAACACCTCCATTAGATTAGTCATTGCTATGTTTAGAGCAGTCTCACTAAACATGCCGACAAAACCGCACATAAGCAACGATGCCAAGATGGCACGCGTATTATATTGCTTCTTCATTATCTATATCTCCCTGTGAATCAATTTAATTAATAATAGTTTATTTCTTAGCAAATCCTTGTTTGTTTAAATAATCAAGCGTAAATGGCAGTTTACTTCTTTCAAGATCAAGATGATCCTCAATATGATCGCTCCATCCCTTTACTTTCTTCACCATGAAAGGCGCTTTAACAGGACGATCTTGATAATACTCACGCATCTGTTGGTCATAGATTGCTAATTTTTCTTGGTCTAGTGGTTGATACTGATCATCAAACATAACCATTGATTGAGGTAAACGTGGTTTTAGTCCAGGTTTTTCTCCAGAAGGATGGCCTATGCATAGCCCCACTAAAGGTACCACATACTTTGGTAAATTTAATACCTCAGTTAATTCTGCAATATTAAGTCTTACTCCACCAATATATACACCACCGAGTCCCATTGATTCAGCTGCCGTTAAAGCATTTTGAGCCATGAGCCCGGCATCGAATGAACCGATTAAAAGGTATTCTATATAGTCAAGGTCTACCTTGGGAGCAATCTGATGATTTCGGTTAAAATCAGCACAAAAAATCCAAAACTCGGCAGCATCATCAATATACGGTTGATTACCAGATAGTTGCGTCACCTTTTTTCGAAGATCTGAATCAGTAATTCTAATGATAGAAACCACTTGTAGTAGGCTGAAAGATGAAGTTTGATTAGCTGCCTTAAAAATTGCATCTCTTTGTTCCTCAGTCAGTGGCTGGTTTGTAAATGAACGAATGGATGTATGTTTATGAAGCAATTCAAGGGTATTATTATTCATTTAATATCTCTCCTCTATTAATTATTTTAATATTTAAGCGCTCCGTATTGATAAGGCACGCCCATATTCTCGCGCAGTGTTTTTCCTTCATATTCTCTATGAAACAAACCGCGCTCTTGCAAAATTGGAACAACCAGTTCCACAAAATCAGCAACTCCATCATAAGCTATATCCGGAACAACCGAGAAACCGTCACATGCACCGGCCAAAAACCATTCTTCCAAGAAGTCAGCAACTTGTATGGGGGTGCCCGCAACTACCGGATGATAGTTAATAACCCCATGGGCAAGAACATCTCGAATGGAAAGCCCTTGTTTCAGCAGCTCTAAAGCTCTAGGAGAACGCGGATCCATTGGGTTGGCATATGCCTTTTTTAACATGTCAGTTGCTAATGGTTGATCAATATCTACCGTGTGCACCGATAATGGTAAGCCAACCATGGAACCAAGGTAACTTACCCTGCTGGGAATCTCATTAGGATTAAAACTCATAAGCTGTCTTCGTCGTTCTAAACCTTCTTCTTCCGTTGAACCTATGGAGAACATAAAACCTGCATACATCTTGATGTCCTCGGGATTTCGGCCAAAACGAGCTGCACTTTGTCGAAGCGCTTGCCTGTGTTCACGAGCAGACTCTATATCATAAGGGTTTGCATAGACACCAGAAGCGTACCTTCCTGCTAGTTCCAATCCTTCACCTCCTCCGCCTGCTTGGAAAATAACTGGCTGTCCTTGATCAGAAGGGGGGATTGGCAAAGGACCACGAGATGCATAATACTGCCCTTCAAGATTGATAGGCTGAATTTTGTCCATGTCGGCAAATTTCCCTCCATCTACATCTAACGTCCAAGCGTCTGTTTCCCAACTACCCCATAATGCTTGGACAATCTGTATGGATTCATGTGCCATATCGTATCGTTCTTTGCGATTGGCAACCCGAGCACCAAAATTTGCTGCTGCTAATGGATCGGATGTGGTGACTGCATTCCATCCTACACGTCCGTGACTTATAACATCCAGTGCTTTGAATTGACGTGCTATGTTATATGGGTAATTAAATGTCGTTGAGAGCGTAGCAACAAGCCCAATATGTTTCGTTTCTCTGGCTACAGCCATTAGTGCTAACATAGGATCCATAGGGAACATAGGAGTCTGAGGACCTAAGTCATTGGTTAATGCAGGAGTATCGGCAATGAAGATCATTTGAAATTTTCCTTTTTCAGCTAATTTAGCCCGTTCCACATAACTATCTATATTTGTGTAGGCTGCTGGGTCGGTGCCAGGCATTCTCCAAGCGCTGAATTCAGCTCCGTACCCAGAAACCATTTGTAGCGCTAGTTGCATCTCTTTTCTTTTTGTCATGTACCTCTTCTCCTTTATTTTAAATAGCCTTCAAGTCATCAAAAGAGCCTGAAGTAAATTATTTTCAATCACGTTTCAGTAGATCAGAGAATGTTGGAAGATATTTAGCTTGCTAATTAATTTACTAGTTATTACTCAGTAAAGACAGGACTTTTTTGATTTCCTACCTGAATTGTAACGTAGAATACTGATATACCTTTGGGTTTGAGTACATTATAGTTAAAGGCTGGTGTGATAATTCGTTAAAATATTGGATCCCCTGATTTCGGAAAAAAAGACTTCTTTGCAGGGAACGGCTATAATTCAATGTACGTCTTTAGAAATATATTCTCTTATGAAATTAAGCAAAAGTATTTTAGCAAGTCTGGATATCATTGTATCAGCTAGACGTACCCTCTTCAGTAGATTCCATAACCCTTTTTGGTAAACAAATGATATAAAGCTATTTTATATTTAGCATACTAAATAATAATATGGAGAAAACTTAGAACAAGTTTCTCTCCATTCGCTTCATAAGTTCCCTTAATAGTAAGCGTTCTTCCGGTAAGATTGAATGGAGTAATTTTTCTTGCTGCTGTTTCCATTTGAACTCAACCGGTTTTTCTAATTCTTTGCCTTTGTCCGTTAGATAAATACGCATGACCCTTGCATCTTTTTCATCACGCTTACGATATATAAATCCGTTTTGTTCCAAAGATTTGACCATGTTTGTCACCGTAGGTGGTTCACATTTTAAATGTTCACATAGTTGCATTTGTGTTACGCCATCGCCTAACCACAAACGAGAGAGTAAATTATCTTGGCCAACATAAAGATTAAGTTCTCTTAGACTTTCATTATAATCTCGACGCATTTGAAATGAAATTTTATCTAACGATTGCCGAATATCACAATCAACCTTATCGTTCATAGTTATGCCTCCACTACTGAAATGTATTTAGCAAGCTAACTATACAAGGTGAAAATTTAGTTGTCAATTTATCTTAAGGGACCTACTCATATTTTATCGGGCTATGGAAGTCAAAAGTATGGATCCAACAATAAGATATAACCTTGATACACATCAGCTTGTTGTATTCAGTAATTTCGTTACATACATTAGAATAAAGCCTATTGTCATCTTTTTAAAGAGGGCAATAAAAATTGCCATAGTACATTTTTTTGTACTTATAGAAAAAAGGTAGCTTTCTATTATCATTGCTGTTTCAAAAGCTAAGGTTATTGCAACTGATTAAACGCGCCAGTGAAGAAATCTCTATGTAATATCGTAAAATAATTCAAAACGCTACCATCGTTAAAAATAAGATGGCAGCGTTTTGAATTAGATAGAATAACTCTATTTAGTCAAACTTGTTATCACAATAAATTCTAGAAAATAAGCACTTCTCCTTCTTGAAGAAATGCCCCGGTTAATTTAAGTACAACACTTCACAACGTAGGTTCAAATAATAAAAAATATTGTTTTATTATTTTACTCAGGTTTCTCCCCAAATTTTTTTCCGAAATTCTCCATCATATCAAGTATTGGAATAAATTCTCGCCCCTTAGTTGTTAAGGAATATTCAACACGTGGAGGCACCTCCGGAAAAACTTCTCGCTTAATTAATCCATCTGTTTCTAGTTCTCTCAACTGTTTTGTAAGAGAACCTTGTGAAATGTCCCATAAAAAAGCTTTAATTTCGCTATAACGACGTTCTTTCGTTTTTAAAAACCAAAGAATAATATACTTCCAGCGTCCTGAAAGCATATTTTGAGTATAAGCAATGCCATATACTTCTCTTTGTTCCTTTATACACTCTTTGTCAAATCCATCCTTACATACTCTAGACACCTTTTCACCTGCTTTCTACTGTTAAGTACAAAAAAATGTACTATGGCAATTTTTATTGCCTACTTTAAAAAAATGAGAAATGATTTTATTCTAGTATATGTAACAGAAATACTCAATACATGTTTAATATCTAATAAATATATGTGTACGGTTTGATAAACATATCATTGTATAACTTTAAGTAAAATAATTCTTTTATATACAAATTCTTTAGGAGGAACAATAATGAGATTTGGAATTATAGGTGCAGGACCAATCGGATCAAATATTTCTAAAAAATTAGTTAAGAATGGACACGATGTCAAAATTGCAGATGCTAGAGGAATCGAACGTTTAGAAGGAAAAAAACTTACAGGAATACCTGTGAGTGTAGAAGATGTAATAACGAATATTGATGTTCTGATAATTTCTATCCCTTTTCATGCAATGCCAAGCATTCGCAACATTGTAGATAAAGTTGGAGAGGACGTAATCGTTGTAGACACTTCAAATTATTATCCTTTTAGGGACAATAAAATCGAAGAAATTGAGAACGGGATGGTTGAAAGTGTTTGGGTTTCAAATCAATTAGGTAGACCTATCATTAAAGCTTTCAACAATTTATTAGCCCATACTTTAGAAAATGAAGGAACTCCCGAAGGTACTAGTGGACGCATTGCTATTGCCATTGCTGGTAATGACCTATCACAAAAACAAGTAATCATGGACGTAGTAAACGAGCTAGGCTTCGACACAATAGATAGTGGTTCTTTAAGTGACTCTTGGAGACAACAGCCAGGAACTCCTGCTTACTGCACAGAGCTAACAAAAGATGAACTAACGAAAGCATTGAAAAAGGCAAATAAAGAAAAAGCACCATTACTACGGGATAAGGCGATAGAGAGTTACCAGCCTGGATATTCACATAAAGATATTGTGAATTTAAACAGAGAAATATATAATTCATAAAAACAAAAGGTGCACTCAGTTAGAGCGCACCTTTTATTATATAAAACACATCATAATCGTCTACTTTCTGGAAAAGGGCTATCTAAATTAATTTTATACCTAGTAAGTATCTGAAGGGGGAAGAAAGAAATGTTTTTTGGTATTTTATTTACGATTCTATGGGCATCTGGGGCAGTATCTGTTAAATTTGGTCTTTTATCGGCCCCTCCATTAATAATGGGGACTATTCGCTTTCTTTTAGCCGGTAGTTTATTGTTAGTATATATTTATTTGTTTAGGAAAGGTAAATACCGCATGCCCCAAAAACATGAATGGAAACCACTGATACTATTAGGGTTATTTAATACTTCTCTGTATCTTGGTTGTGGTTTTTGGGCACTAAAAACCGTATCATCTGGCTTTTTTAACTTAGCAGTCGTGGTTAATCCTTTTCTTGTTGCAATTCTGTCCTCAATTTTCATGAATCGTTTCATTCAGAAGAAAGAGTGGATGGGGATGCTTGTTTCAGCCATTGGCTTAGTAATTGCTACATATCCTTTATTACAAGATGGGCATTCTACATGGAGTGGAATACTCTTGCTACTAATTGGCATGATATCCATGGCCATTGGCAGTGTTTATTTTCAAAAACAAAAGTTGCAACTGCCTAGCTTAGTAATTAATGCCTGGCAGGTTTTATTTGGTGGAATTATTTTAATTATACCTTCTATGCTTTTAGAATTAGATGAACCTGTGGTATTTGATATGAATCTGATTTTATATCTAGTGTGGTCCGTTTTAGGTGTTTCAATCTTTGCCATGATCCTATGGTTTTATTTACTTAAACAAGATACGGTTAAAGCAAATATCTGGCTATTTCTAACACCTATTGCAGGTTACCTTTTAGCCTCTATCTTATTAGGTGAAGAGATTACGATATATGATGTGATTGCTTCCCTGTTTGTCTTTACTGGGTTATATTTATCAGGTAATCTTCGGCTTAATAAGTCGCCTAAACCTCCATTGGAGAAAAAGTTGGAAGCATAATAGAACTAACCTAATAATGATACTTCATACAAAAAAGCTTTTAAACACTATAGTGCTTAAAAGCTTTTTTAGGAGGATATTAGGTTTTCAAGTTCCAATAATAGGTTAATATTTACTTATGAGGATATTAAAGGGTATAGAAGTAGGGGGGATTAAGTTTCCTAACAAAGAATATCCATACTATTTTATAAAGTTAGGTAAGTTATATCATGTAAGTGAATCATGTAGAAACGTAAAAAGGAAAGAGATATCCAGTTACGAATTTACAAATGATGAATTAGTCGCACTTCCCTTTGATACACAATCCATTGCGAAACAGACCGCAGATGAATGTGGTGGTTATATTGTAGTCAGAAATGCTAAGTTTGATGATTATATTAGTCAAGGAGAACGATGGATTAATTATATAGATTATAAAGAGAAAAATAAATGGAAGGTCTACACTCTTAAGTAAATGAAAAAATATTTACGTTATAAACCTTTAAATATTAATATAGTATATGTGAAAAAATAGCCATTTTGGCCACTTTATTTAAATAATAAAACTAATTTATTTAACGAGATACTTCATTATTTACTTAACGTAATGTACCTTAAAGGAACCAATTAATTAAAAGAATCCTTGGAGCAGTGAGCTGTTCAGCTTCCACCAAGGATTCTTTTTTCGGAGTAGGCGACTTTTTATACATCGTTGATATGACTATATTCTTTGGATAATTGAAAGAAACGAGAATGTATAAAAAGCGCGCATTTTATAGATATGCTAGCCCTTTAAAATATAGTATTTTTGGAAAAGATATGTTATTATGTGACTGCACATGCATTTTATAGTAAAAGGCCACCTGTCCTGCAAACACTGGGTGGCTTTTTATTTTGTTAACAATAATAATTACTTTAACATCTTATAATAGATTTAAATATCTCGTCCGTAAGAGGATAATTAAGGGGAGAGAAAGGTGATATTAGCATATTTCTATTGTTAAGAATAGAAGAAAATCGTCAAAAAAGCCTTTATATTCAGTGGGGTAAGGCATTTTTTGACGAGTATTTTAGTTGTAAATTCATAAACAAATCGATTGTTAGTAGGTATGGTTTTTTCTAAGATTATTTTATGAAAAATTAATTATTAAAAATATCTTATTCATAATTTAGTGAATGAGAGGGAATTTCAAAGTTAATTCTCTTTTTAGATTTAAAATGTCATGACCATATACACTTGTGTTTGTTTTTTAATAGGAGCATTTTGAATATCACTTGATGTTAAATAAGATACTTTTTTTAGAAAATTTTTAGCTTTTAATTTTTTATTAATATCTTCTTCTGTAGATATTTCTTCTTTTCTGATTCTTTCTATTGATTCCTGTATAGATTGTTTATAGCTATTGGTTTGAATAAACCATTCTCCTATAAGTGCTTTTGTTGCTTCTCGTTCCTCTTCACTTTTAACTGAAAACAAACTCTCAGTTTCAGTCTCCTTTAATGTAATAGAGGTAAAATCAGGGTTCATCTGAATAATAAAGTAGTTTCTTTGGCGATCATAATACTTTCCTTTTCTCAAGAGAAAGTACTCTATCCCGAACTGAATTTCATAAAATGGATGATTTTGAGTAGGAATTTGAATTTTTTTTATTGCAACATTTTCTCCTGAGTCTAAATAGGTTTCCAAACCCCGATGAGTATTAATTACTCTTGCATCTAATATATTCATGTTATTGTTCCTCTCTTTTTACTAAGTAGTAACCAAATTCTTTATAAATCTAAAAGAGTGTTCTTGAAATCTATATTAAAGAAAGAAAGACCCCACTAAAAGATGAGGTCTATCCAAATTAATAAGCTAATGCAAATAACCCTTTGATATGAGATAAGTAACGAATGTTACTTGCTTCTTTCATAAGTGATGCTGGTAAACCTTTTAATTGCGTTTTGTTTCCGCCGATTATACCAATTGCATCTTTGCGTCCAAGACTTCCTAGTGTACCAGAGAAGACAGGAACGAATGATTCCATTGCTCCGCCG
>NZ_JAWRXD010001055.1:0-256 GCF_046535215.1 Priestia sp. SIMBA_032
GCATCCACTTCATCGAGATATCCATCCACTCGCTCATGAAGCAATCGGCACTCTGCCGCAAGATCGCCCAGATACCCGGAATCGGCCCGATTACCGCGACGGCCGTCGTCGCAGCAGTCGGCGACGCCCGACAGTTCCGCAACGGCCGGCATCTGGCTGACTGGCTGGGCCTCGTGCAGCGGCAGTATTCTTCCGGCGGCAAGTCGCGCCTGTGTCACATCAGCCGGCGCGGTGACACCTACCTGCGCACTTTGCT
>NZ_JAWRXD010001056.1:0-256 GCF_046535215.1 Priestia sp. SIMBA_032
TGGGTGTCGGCAGCCGCCACGGCCCTCGCCTGGTCCGGGATGGTGTGGGTTTCCGGATTCCCGAGGACGGCATGATCTTCAATCAGCGAAACTTCATAGGCTGGGTCGCGGATGAACAGTGAGCGGCAGGAAGCGATCAATCGAATCGCCGAACTGGCCCGTCAACACGGTATCTCGCAGGAAGAGATCGCTGAGCGACTTGAAGGCGGACCAACGGCGTCAAGCCAGGGACCGAGTTCCAGCAGGCTGACCATGC
>NZ_JAWRXD010001057.1:0-256 GCF_046535215.1 Priestia sp. SIMBA_032
TACTTCGGCGTGAGCGACGACTACGTCAACGCCATGCGGCCGGCCCTCGCCGGCAGCGAGGGGCCCGACGTCTTCGGCATCTCGGGCGGAAAGCCGACGAGCAACATCGACACCTACGGTCACGCCGCGATCGATCTGGAGCCCGCGATCGAGAAGGCGCTCGGCGCCGACTGGAAGGACAAGGTCGCGGCGAGCGGTGTCGAGGCGTTCACGACCGAGGACGGCAAGCTCGGCGGCCTGTCGGTCGGCGATGTCG
>NZ_JAWRXD010001058.1:0-256 GCF_046535215.1 Priestia sp. SIMBA_032
GGGTAGGGCAACCGCCTCACCGCCGGCCGCGTTGATCTGATCGACGAACTCCTGGGACTTCTGAACGCGTCTGGCGCCCAGGGCAACCGGATAGCCGGCGGCGCCCAGCATCACCGCGGTGGCGGCACCGATACCGGAGGATGCGCCGGCGACGATGACCGGACGGCGATCGGGATGAGCGGGAAAACGGGGCATTCAGCGCACCTTCACCTTCATGGGGAGCGACGCGAATCCGCGGACATTGACCGAGTGCACG
>NZ_JAWRXD010001059.1:0-256 GCF_046535215.1 Priestia sp. SIMBA_032
TGACCGTCGTCAGAAAAAACGTCAGTTCCGCGCTCTGTGGATCGCTCGTATCAATGCTGGTGCTCGTGTTAACGGTCTGTCCTACAGCCGTTTCATCGCTGGCCTGAAAAAAGCGTCCATCGAAATCGACCGTAAGGTTCTGGCTGAACTGGCCGTGAACGAAAAAGCGGTGTTTGCTGCGATTGTCGAGAAAGCTAAAGCCACCTTGGCTTAAGTACCCCCGACAGTCACCCTGGGCTGCTCCTGCAGCCCAAGG
>NZ_JAWRXD010001060.1:0-256 GCF_046535215.1 Priestia sp. SIMBA_032
CGATGAACACGTAGAGGGCGGTGACACCGATCGACGTGAGTGCGCGGTCGTCAGCGGTGAAGATCCGCACGTAGTTGTCGAGCCCGACCATGCTCGCGGTCGGCGCGAGCAGGTTGTAGTCGGTGAACGACAGATAAAGCGAGTACAGCATTGGTCCGAGAGTGAGACCGAACAGCCCGACGAGCCACGGTGCCAGAAAAACGAAGGCGACCCAGTCGTATCGGGAACGTCGTCGTTGAGATCGCATGCCGAATCT
>NZ_JAWRXD010001061.1:0-256 GCF_046535215.1 Priestia sp. SIMBA_032
GCTGGAATACGTGCGCGCGGCGCGCTCGCGCGGGCTCGACGTGGACGCCTTCGCGCCGCGCCTGTCCTTCTTCTTCGCCATCGGCATGAACTTCTTCATGGAGGTCGCCAAGCTGCGCGCCGCCCGGGTGCTGTGGGCCGACCTCATGGCGAAGGAGTTCGCGCCGAAGGACCCGAAGTCGCTGATGCTGCGCACCCATTGCCAGACCTCGGGCGTCAGCCTGACCGAGCAGGACCCCTACAACAACGTGGTCCGC
>NZ_JAWRXD010001062.1:0-256 GCF_046535215.1 Priestia sp. SIMBA_032
GGTCAGCTCGGCCAGCGGCGGGAAACCAAAGCTCCGGAGGTTTCGGTCGGCGGTTGCCAGCACCGCCTGTGGTGATGTGTTGGCCAGCTGCCACTCGAAGTGGTCCCAGGCCTCCTGTTCGGTTTCGCGCACGATGACACTGGTGAGCACACCGAACTGCAGTTGCTTGCCGGCGGCACCGGCCGCCTGCCGGACCCGGCCGAACAGCTCCGCCGTGGTCTCGATCGGACCGAGGAACGACAGATAGACGTCCAGC
>NZ_JAWRXD010001063.1:0-256 GCF_046535215.1 Priestia sp. SIMBA_032
CTTCCCAAGGGTTAAGGTAGCCAGTAGGCTCATCAACGCCCCCTGATAATCTAGATTTCCATCCTGCTTCGCTAGGTAGCAAATATCTCTTTCCGGTAGTCCACTTGTCCTTGCTGAGACCTTTAAGAGCCGCCTTGCCCGCCTCTCTACGGTCGCCCGCTTTATAGGAATCAATTAGCGCCATTGCTTGTCGAATTTGAGGGAACCAAGAAAAGTTCAAACCCGCGAGCTTGTCGGCAGTGGAACTGCTGAATAT
>NZ_JAWRXD010001064.1:0-256 GCF_046535215.1 Priestia sp. SIMBA_032
GCGTCGATGGTGTTCTGCCAGGTCGGGCCCGCGATCGCGAGATAGTCCTGTAGGTAGCCCGGCAGCGTCATGGCGCCGACCTCACCCGGTTCGGCGACGATCGGCATCATCGTCGGTGTCCGACCGGTGCTCCGGCGGACCCGGCTCCACAGCCCGAGCGCGGTCGAGCGGGCGATCGCCGAGGCAGGCACATTCGCGAACGCCAGCCGTCCTGCGGCCAGGCCGTTCACCAGCGGGGTCATCGAGATGACCGCGG
>NZ_JAWRXD010001065.1:0-256 GCF_046535215.1 Priestia sp. SIMBA_032
CGACGGCGCCGCCGACCAGGGGCCCGACGGTGCGGGCTACCAGATCGTAGACCGTGCGCGCCCCGAGCCTGCCCCCTCGTGAACCGAGGAACAGGGCCGGGGCAGCTCCGTCGCTCCGCGCCGCGAGAACGGGCCGGCCGCGCGTGAGATAGGCCTCGATCGCGCGGCGTGCGGGGGCGCCGTAAGGAACCACCCGCTCCTTGGATCCCTTGCCCACTACGCGCGCGGTCGCCCGTGAGAGATCGAGGTCGTCGAT
>NZ_JAWRXD010001066.1:0-256 GCF_046535215.1 Priestia sp. SIMBA_032
TCGTTCAAGATGAAGCTGGAAGAGCAATCTTTAGAGCTCGTATTCATATTAACGAAAAAGAGTTAAATAAATCGGCAAAAGACGTTGTGGCTGCATTACGCGACGGGGAAATTGCAATTTACACACGTGATTACGGAGTAAGACAAGGGTTCTTTGATATCGATCCACGTCCACTTCAAGGTGATGACATACATGTAATTGAAGAAAAAATGAGAGAAATTGTAGGGGGAAACTAAAATGACAAACATTCAAAAAC
>NZ_JAWRXD010001067.1:0-256 GCF_046535215.1 Priestia sp. SIMBA_032
GTAGCGGGCGAGGTCCAGCTTGGTGAGCCCCGGCTCGGGGAAGACGACCTTGTCCGGACTGGAGATGCGCACCTCCTCGCCATCGACCTCGAGGAACGTCTCGGACTTCGCCGGGCTCATGCCCGCCACGGTAGCCGCCGGCGCGGTCTCCGGCCAGTCCGCACCTCCACAGCCGGCGGTTCAGGCGCGCGGAGTCCCCGCGAGTCGCGAGTTGATCAGCGACAGCGCATCCGCGAACCCGTCGGTGTGCGCCGAC
>NZ_JAWRXD010001068.1:0-256 GCF_046535215.1 Priestia sp. SIMBA_032
CCCGGTGGAAGCCGATCACGAAGCGCCCGTCCGGCCCCACCTGCACCGTGCGCCCGTCGAAGCGCACCGCGGCGCCCGGCGCCGTGCGGCCGATCGCGAAGCCGCCCTGCGTGAAGACGCCGTCGAGGAATTCCGCGGCCGCCGCCGCGGGGCGCGGCCCCGCCAGCAGCGCGAGGATCGGCAGCAGGGCGAGACAGGCTGCGGCTCGACGCATCAGAACATCTCCCGTTGATCGGTCTTCGCGGATCGCTGCTTG
>NZ_JAWRXD010001069.1:0-256 GCF_046535215.1 Priestia sp. SIMBA_032
GTTGATTTATCATTTAAGTATTCTAAAATACCAGGTTTTAATTTATCAATATATCCAAAGTTTGTGAAACCGATAGGGCCGTACACGTTCACGATAGAAAGTGCGATAACTTCATCAATTCCGTATAAGCCTTCATCACGTTTTACAATATCTTGTAACGGTTCACTTAGCATTCCCTTTTCAGCAAGGACATCAAGTTCGATACCTGTAATCAGTGCGTTTTGTACTTCACGTTTTGATAGTACACGTTCTACAT
>NZ_JAWRXD010001070.1:0-256 GCF_046535215.1 Priestia sp. SIMBA_032
GGTGGGCGGCAGCCGGATCGCCCACGAGCCCTCGCGATGGCGCTGCTCCGTCTGCTCGAGTGGCTGCGTCTCGAACGTGCTCTGCGGTCTGTTGCGCCATGGCCGGCCAGACTATGATCAACGTCAAAGCGCCCGGCGATGCGAGCACGTGAGTTGCAGTCACGCTTGTTGCAGGTAAGCGATTGGTGGCCTCGAGAGCCCGCTACCCGCAACGCCGAACGTGTTGTACTTCCGTAGTGTGGCTTGTGAAAGTGAG
>NZ_JAWRXD010001071.1:0-256 GCF_046535215.1 Priestia sp. SIMBA_032
GACTCAACATTAGAAGCCCGTTGAATACGGATAGATCAAGCGCGCATTGCCGCCACTGCTTGAACCGATCGAGTCCCTTGGATAAATGAAAGGCCGCCGGCCTCTCCCGAACATATATTGTGCTTATTATTCAGATTCGCCTCACATTTTATATAATTATTATTTCAGCGGCACAGCCACACAAACTCCAAACCGCACTTGGCAAACTTGACTATCATCACCGCTACCAGCACACCTCGAAATAACAAAAGGTGCG
>NZ_JAWRXD010001072.1:0-255 GCF_046535215.1 Priestia sp. SIMBA_032
TCGGCAAGCAGCCGGGCGTTCCCGCCGTTGCGGCCGGCCTGGCCGACGCGCTCGACATGGTCCGCCAGACGGCGGCCGCCGTCGGGGTGACCGTCGACGTCGAGCAGTCCTCGCACCAGGCGCTCCACCCCGGCCGCACGGCGCAGCTCGTCGCGCTCGGCGCCGACGGCTCCCACACGCCGGTCGGCGTCGCCGGCGAGCTGCTGCCCGCGCTCGCCCACGAGCTCGACCTTCCGCGCGTGGTCGCGGTGTTCG
>NZ_JAWRXD010001073.1:0-255 GCF_046535215.1 Priestia sp. SIMBA_032
GTTGCTGCCGCATCGGTGGGTGCCCGCTTAATCACGCAAGGCGTCTTCACCGAACGCTTACAGTTTAAGGCAGGCTGAGGCTTAAACGGTGGGCTTCCTAGGCCCGCTCGGCACGAAAGCGAAGCGTGCCGTCTAAGCGCCTTTAGGGGGCATTTAGACGGCTCATGAACCACGTTTGATACGTGGTGAAGTGAGAGTCAGTACTCGGAGGGCAATAGCAGCGTTGTGACGCTTCTATCCCTTTCAGTGATGATC
>NZ_JAWRXD010001074.1:0-255 GCF_046535215.1 Priestia sp. SIMBA_032
CGGCCCGAAGCGCCTGGGATCTGCACCGTGCCTGGCCGACCGCGCAGCTGAACATCGTCGCCGATGCCGGACACGCATCGTTCGAACCCGGAATCCGGCATCATCTGATCGAGGCAACGGATCGTTTTGCCGGTATCGGTGACCAGAGCAGTGGGAAGGACGCACGGTGAGCGCCCAGGAGACAACCGAAGTCGAGCTGAAATACGACCTCGACACCAATGCGAGCGTTCCCGACCTCACCGTGTTGCCTGCTGT
>NZ_JAWRXD010001075.1:0-255 GCF_046535215.1 Priestia sp. SIMBA_032
TCCCTCAGGCAATATTTCGCTGTAGCGTTCGACGCGTTGCAGGCCAGGGGTGAGATCCGGTCGATCCAGAAGCCGAACGAGCTTGCCGCTAGTTTCCTGGCTCTCATCGAGGGACTCCAACTTCAATGGCTGTATGACCGCGATGCCATCAATATGGAGGCGCTTCTCAGGGCATACCTCTATTCGCTCATTCCCGGATACGAGGCCCTCAAGACGGCAGAGGCAACCCGGGCTCAGGCGGAGCGGTAACCCCGT
>NZ_JAWRXD010001076.1:0-255 GCF_046535215.1 Priestia sp. SIMBA_032
CAGCAACACCCCGTTGATGTACTGCTGCACGCTGGCGATGGCCGACGCCACGGGGCTGCTCTGCACCGCTTGGCTGACCTGGGTATCGATCAACAGGTATTCATACAGATCGTTGGCGGTGGTGATCAGTTGGCTCAAACCACCCAAGGCAAACTGCGCGGCGTTGGGCACCACCTGCACAGGGTGTAGGCCACCAGCACATCGCGCAGGGTTTCATTGAGCTGACTGTCGATGGAAATGGCCATGGTCAATTCC
>NZ_JAWRXD010001077.1:0-255 GCF_046535215.1 Priestia sp. SIMBA_032
CGTACGGTTACCAATAATGAGTAAATTCCCAGCTTCTGTATAGCGCATCATCGCTTCTAATTTCATAGCTCCGATTACGAATTTATTTAATGTTTTATGTAGTCCTTCTCTGCCCCCAAGTACTTGACCGTCGACAATGTTAACGACTTCTGCATATGTCAGTTTTTCGATATTCTCTTTCTTCTTTTGTTCAATTCGAATTGTTCCGACACGTTCAATTGTACTAACATATCCTTTATTTTCTGCATCTTTAAT
>NZ_JAWRXD010001078.1:0-255 GCF_046535215.1 Priestia sp. SIMBA_032
TTCATCTTGAATTTTTTTAACTATTTCATCGCCATACACCGGATTCATCAACTTAGCAATTCTACAGCAAATTATTGAAATCTGACTAACCAAGAATGTGCTTCTAACCCTCACATCCATCGAGTACACGAAGAACGTTACATCTATAATCACTAATAGAAATTTCAAAACGTTCTCTTGTTGGTCTTCATCAAGTGCAGCACTATAACCATACACTTCATGAATCTTATTTTTTATGACCGTGAAAAAGTACCC
>NZ_JAWRXD010001079.1:0-255 GCF_046535215.1 Priestia sp. SIMBA_032
GTCGCTAGCCTTGCAAAACAGGTGGGCGAATCACGCCTCTGGGTGGCGTGCCTTTCTCGCGGCGAGCGCCGGCCCACGCCGGCGCCGAAGCCTCAGGCGGCCGATCTGATCGTCCGGATCTCGTCGGCACTCATGCCCAAACTGCGCATAACCGCGCGCATCTCGCGATTCACCACCCGTTCTTCGTCGCCCAGGAATCCGATGACCCGGATGACCTCACGAAGGCGGACGGCAGGACGCATCAGTTCAACAACG
>NZ_JAWRXD010001080.1:0-255 GCF_046535215.1 Priestia sp. SIMBA_032
TGTCGAAAACTTTACCGAATATCTGTTCGTTTTTTTAGGTTTTTTATAGGCATTCGTGGTAAAATAATAATACAGATTTTTATGAGGAGGTCGGATTATACTTGGAACATCAATTTGAAATTATATCAGCGTATTCCCCGCAAGGTGATCAGCCGGTAGCTATAGAGAAGCTTGTAGAGGGAATTAATAGTGGAAAGAAAAAGCAAGTGTTGCTTGGAGCGACAGGAACGGGTAAGACATTTACGATTTCAAATG
>NZ_JAWRXD010001081.1:0-255 GCF_046535215.1 Priestia sp. SIMBA_032
CCATAGGACAAACGAGAAAATGATTCTTTTCCAATCCACCTTTTTACGAGACGTGGTAAAATTTTTAAATGATAGTTTGTGCACAAACTTTACCACGATCCATAAACTGCCCATTGCCGCGAAAAAAGTCAGCAATACCAAAAAAAAGAATAAATTAAGCCCAAGTAAGTCGGCCATAGCCCCATAATCGGCGCCTATACTATTAAAGGAATCTGATTTCATGATCAGGGCAAAAAGAAGGGGAATCCCTCCAAT
>NZ_JAWRXD010001082.1:0-255 GCF_046535215.1 Priestia sp. SIMBA_032
CTTTTAAATTTTGTAAAAAATACATTTTTTCACCTTTATTCCTTTATATATAGATTTTTAGAATTTTATAGCTTATTATTTACAAAATCGCAATAAAAAGCAATGATAAATATTCCCAATATGAAACTTATATCTCTATAAAAAAAAGTAGCATAATAGCTACTCCTTTTTTCTTTGTTTCTCATATTGTTCAAACGTATGAATTCTTTCAAAAATTGGTGGGTGCGTGTATAAGAAAAATTTCACTAACGCAGG
>NZ_JAWRXD010000048.1:0-13445 GCF_046535215.1 Priestia sp. SIMBA_032
GAGAATAAATCCTTTAAGTCAATGTTTTCTATGTCCGTCACATAAGCTACAATCAAAAAAATAAAAATAATCCAGTATATGATTTTTTTCAATCCCCCCAACTCCTTCACTAAAAACAGTATTATGAGAAACACTCAGAATTGCAATAAATAGACATTTAACTGCGAAATAAAGGATATTTTTCTGGTAGCTTTTTAGTAACATCATTTCAACGCTTCTGCACCAGAGTCCCCTTGACTGTGTATAGTTAATTTATGATTGAGGTTGTTTAATATAGATAGTTCGAAAAGGTACATCTATTTAGATGGTTGGAGGCAATAAAATCTTACGTGACAAGCGAAAAATACGGATACAGTGATAAGGCTATTATAAGGAAGTAACGCCCTTATTCCTTTTCATTTTATTGAACATGCTAGCAAAATAAGTGATATTTTCCAATTGAACTTGATTAACTACAATCGATAAATTAAAGGTTAAAAACCTTCTAAAAAAGCCACTCTTTTAGAGTGACTTAACTGAATTTTTATAGAATGTACGGATGTATAGGTTTTTAAAAGAAACGAGTATAATTTAGCGTTATATCACGGATATGACACCTTGTGTTTTTGTTAGTTTTAAAAGGTGGTTCACTGCATAGGCAAACCCATCTTCATCATTTGTTTTAGTTATTAAATGAGCTTTTTGTTGGATGTCTAGGGGAGCATTTCCCATAGCAACTGAAGTAGTTGCTACTTCGAATTGAGCATGATCGTTGCCTCCATCTCCGAAAGCAAAAATCTCTTCAAAATTCAGATTCATCATCTGTTGGTAACGCAATATAGCTTTTCCTTTATGCGCTTCGTTTGAAGTGATTTCTACGTTATTAGGAAAAGAAGAAGCCATCGAAATATTAAATTGATCAGCTAATGCCCTTTTTACTTCGTCGACTTTTTCTAATTGCTCGTACTGTACCAAAGCAATTAATTTATAGATTTTAAGGTTGTCTTTATTTAGAATTTCATCGTAATTGTATTCTTGAAAAAGAGTGGCGAGCTCTTCCTTGCTTTTATTATGTAATGGAGGCAAAGTTGAAGGAAAGCCTCCATAATTAGTGTATACAAGAATTCCTACACCAATTTCATTTAGAATTGAAAATATTTTTTTATATGTAGAAACGGATATAGTTGCCTCATACAGCAATTCTCTTGTTTTTGAATATAAAACAGAACCATTAATACAAAAAATAGGAACTTCCATATTTTGTACCGCCTTTAGTTTGATTACGTCTGCATAGGCTCGGCCTGTATTCAAAATAATGCTATGTCCTTGTTGGTACA
Source organism: Priestia sp. SIMBA_032 (assembly GCF_046535215.1). NCBI lineage: Bacteria > Bacillati > Bacillota > Bacilli > Caryophanales > Bacillaceae > Priestia > Priestia sp. SIMBA_032. The sequence continues at coordinate 1,317 of NZ_JAWRXD010000048.1, forward strand.
ATTCTTTTAGGGTTTCCACATTTTGTTCAGATATTTCATGTTTAGAGTTTAATAAAGTACCATCTAAATCAATTGAAATACATTTCATTGTTTGATCTTAATTCCTTTCTCCTCTTTAGTCTATTGTACGAACTAAAGTTACCTTATTTTTGTTATTACTTAAGATAGCTGTATTAAATCATACCTTTTCTAACTATAAAAGTTCGGTATAAAACGTTTAATCCCTGCTTCAGAATCAGCTGCCAATGAATGAGGAAGAGTATTTCTATCATCTATCTCATAAAAAAATCTATAATTAAGAAAAAGAATCCATTTACAGAAAGCGTTTTACTTTATAAACGTGGTAATATCAGATAGAATAAAAGAGGCTCGTCAGCTATCTTGAAGCTTGGGGAAGTATAGATTTCATACATATAACTCTATTGTAAAGAAAAAATACATTTTGATTTTCAAACTATTGGAGGAAAGAAATCATGAAATTTTTTATTGATACTGCAAACCTTGAAGACATTAAGAAAGCATACAAAGTGGGAGTTTTATCTGGCGTTACAACTAATCCATCCCTAGTAGCAAAAGAAGGCGTAAGATTTGAAGATCGTATTGAAGAAATCCTTCAAATGGTGCCAGAAGTTGAATCTGTTTCAGCTGAGGTAACACCTGATGCAATTACAGCTGAAGATATGATTGCTCAAGCTGAAGAATTAATTAAAATTAATGATGGCGATAAAAATATTACGATTAAACTTCCTATGACGTTAGCTGGATTAGAAGCTACTCGTTATCTTTCTAAAAAAGGTGTAAAAACAAATGTAACACTTATTTTCACAGTGAATCAAGCTCTTTTAGCTGCTCGTGCTGGTGCAACCTACGTTTCTCCTTTTTTAGGACGATTAGATGATATCTCTGAGGATGGAGTACACTTAGTATCCAGAATCGCAGAACTATTCCGTGTTCAAAATATCGATTCTCAAATCATTGCTGCATCTGTAAGACATCCAGACCATGTAACTCGTGTAGCAATGGCAGGTGCTCATATCGCAACAATTCCATACTCTGTTATCGAGCAATTGGTAAAGCATCCTTTAACAGAACAAGGAATTGAAAAATTTGCAACTGATTGGGAAAAAGCTGTTAAAAACTAAAACAATTTGAATTTTAACATCAAGTGTGAAAGCTGATTGAGTTTAATATTGTAGATATATTTTATTTTTTGTCATATGGATGCCTGCGGGCATCCTTTTTTATTTCTCTTTTCTGTCCCAGAGTAGAACAATAATATAAATTTTTCGATACATCTAATTAGGAATCTCTTTAAAACAAATATAGTAAAAATAGTAATAATTGATATAAATTAATTAATAAATATTTTTTATAAAGTATGAAATTAATATTATCATTAATTCAGTAGATAATAGATAAATTTATATCACGAATTAAAGTATTTAATAAATCATTTTTATTAAAATCTTTTAACTATTACTCAACTTGTAGAGAAATACCCTATTTGTCGTTATGAAGAGTAAATGATAAAACTATATTATTTTGAAGAGAGTTTTATAAACTTCTCTATAGATATAAACAAAAAGAGATAGTATGTTACCTATAATACAATGAGATCCTATATGTTACTTAGGTAGTACGTTAGATCGGGTAACGAACAAGTACCTGAAAGGAGAATAACCACCCTCTGTTTCATGGTTTTATTATACACTAGTTATTCCGACCTTATATATCAGTATAGTAAGAAAAAGGGTTAAGTAAAGTTAAGAGAAAATTCTTAAGTTGGTTGACAATAAAAGTACGTATTTTTTTATCTTCTAGAACATGCGACAAAAAAGAGACACGTATTATCACGTATCTCATTCTAAAAACGAATATGAAGGTCTGCTAACTCATAGTCAGTCTGTCTCTTTTTATTAACAATCGTAAGGGTTGAATTTAACCGATGATTTTCTTTTACTTCTGGGCCTAATAGGGGGTGGGGTACCGCCAACGAAACGCGGATTTCCAATGCTAAGAATAAATTCAAATAAAAAAATGCTATTTAGTCCTGATATAACAAGATTTTTTCTATGTCAAAACGTCTATACAACGAATGACATATTCCAAAAAGGAAATATTTTCTTTACGAAACGGTCAAGCTATATCACTTTAAAAATGTCATAAAGTATGCTTTTTGACAGTCGCCACAATATGAAAAATACTTTATATTACTGTTGTTAAATGGAAATAAAGATGTTTAAACCAGTAATTAAAGTCTCTACATTTATTAATGTTGTTTAAAATCGTTTGTCATGTTATTCAACAATAGGGCCAGATTGTCAAACAAAGAGCTGGTACCTTTCTTTAAATTTTGAGGGTGGAAATTGAGTTACCAACTTTATTGTCAAATCACAACGGTCAGGGAGGCTGAAGATCTTGTCACACAGGCTTCTATGGGAGGACCGACAGAGTCTCCATGGTCTCTTTCTATATTGAGGAATCTAAATAAGTTTTATATAGCTGCACAACTTGCGTTGCTACAGCTTCAATATCACTATCTACTTCTTCTAGTACATAAGATTCCAATACTCCCATTGTTCCCGTTCCTAAAAACTTCAAAAAAATATGCCTATCGATAATGGGATGCGAATCCTCATTAAGCTTTTTATTTATCTCCCCCATAGTAAAAGCCAATAGCTTTTTGCGAAATGACGAAGCACCTTTACTTTTAAGCAATGCCGCAAAAAATGATTTATGTTGCTCAAAATAAGAAAACCATAATATCGAACCTTCCATAATGCCTTTGTCTTGTTTTTGATCACATATTTCTCGCAATTTTTCTATATGGTCATCCACAATCTTATCTAACAGATCATATTTATCAATATAATGTAGGTAGAATGTTTTTCTACTAATGTTGGCTTTTTCCGTAATATTTTTAACCGTAATCTTGTCAAGCCCTTCTTTAACTAACATCTGAAAAAAAGTCGATTGAATAGCCTGTCGAGACTTTAAAATTCTTCGATCTATTTTATGCACACAGCAGTCCTCCTTTATTTTGTACACAATCAAAACAATTCGTGTATTAATACGCATAATACGTAATGTGGTAATTGAATCCACTGCTCCTTCATTTTAATATAAATATACACAAGGCGATTAATACGCACAAGTGTATTTAAAACATGCATAAAGGTGGGTTTAACTGTGACAGTTACTAAAAAGAAGGTAAAATTTCATGCACATGGGCTACAAATAGCAGCGATCTTAAATTCACCTGAAGATGCTGGAGAAAAGAAACAAAATCCAGCAATTATTTGCGTTCATCCGGGCAGCAGTGTAAAGATCAAACGGCGGGCATTTATGCGGAGAAACTTGCTGAGCTAGGATATGTAACGATTGTATTCGATGCATCCTATCAAGGAGAAAGCGAAGGCGAGCCTCGTTATGCCGAATACCCGGCTTCACGTGTTGAGGATATTCGGTCTGCGGTTGATTATCTAACTACACTAGATTATGTCAATGAAAATCGTATTGGCGTATTAGGTGTTTGTGCAGGTGGCGGATATGCTGTAAATGCTGCAATGACAGAGCGTCGCATCAAAGCAGTTGGAACAGTCGTCGGCGTGAATATCGGTCGTGGGTATCGTGAAGACGATCCAATCAAAGTTTTAGAGAAAATTGCTCAACAACGCACTGCTGAAGCGCGCGGAGCCGAACCTATAGTTACACAATGGATTCCTAATAGTCATGCAGAAAGAGAAGAAGCTGGTATGTCTGATATCGATCTTGTAGGGGCGGTTGATTACTACAGAACATCAAGAGGTCAGAGCTCTAACTCTCCAAACAAACTGAAATTCACCAGCATGGACTCGGTAATCGGTTTTGATGCTTTCCATTTAGTAGAAAGTCTGCTTACTCAACCTTTGCAAATCATTATCGGTGACGTACAAGGAGCGTTTGGTTCATACAAGGATGGTCATGAGCTTTATGACCGAGCAGCTTCTGAGAAAAAAGATTTGTTCGTTATTGAAGGGGCAAGCCACTATGACCTGTACGACAGGCCAGAGCCAGTGAGCAAAGCCGTTGAAAAATTAGGCCCTTTCTATAAAGAAAATCTTTAATAATGCAAACGGGGGTTGTCTCAGTTACTTTTGAGACAGCCCCTTTATGATTTCTAATATAACCAGTCTCTCTTATAAGTTGTTATCTTAAAAAATCGGTCAATGGATATAGGAATTATCTCTAATTCAAGTCTTCTGCAATCGGGCGCTTTTATGAAGTAACTAAAGCCTAATTTCTCAATATAAATGAAAAATTAGGCTTTTTAATATGGGAATTTCCTTAACGTTGTAAATTCGCATTTTCCTGACGCTACCCCATGAAGAACATTTTTATTAAATCAATGACCGTTCTTACATTACTAATAGTCGCATTATGTGGAGTTAATGAAGGAAAAACAGAAGCAGCAAGTAAAGCTGCAAATCAAGATTTGATTATTATTAACAAGTACTACAACAAGCTTGCGTATTTTCATAATGGTTATATTGAAATCGTTGATTCAGTAGCAACGGGGAAAACATGGGATAAAACGCCTGTCGGCTTCTTTAAGGTCGTAAACAAGATTAAAAATCGTCCTTATTATAAAGGTCATATTACTGGGGGCGATCCGCGCAATCCATTAGGAAAACGTTGGTTTGGAATAAATGCAAATGGTACGTATGGCGATACATACGGCATTCACGGCAATAACAATGAAAGTAGCATTGGAAAATACGTGAGTCAAGGATGCGTGAGAATGAACAATGCAGATGTTGAAAGCTTTATGAGAAAGTTCAAGTAGGCACACCGGTTGCTATAACCTATTCCTATAAGAGCTTTGTAGAGTTAACGAAAGTATATGGCTACAAATTTAAGGGTTATCATATGGAAGGTAACTAACCAAAAAAAGAACATCCCTATGTCCACACATGGGGATGTTCTTTTTTGTCAAGGATAGAACTTTTGTATCTGCGTCTGTATTATAGCATCTGTTAACCTAAAAACAAGTTAGTAAATTAAATATTCTGAAGGCAAATGATAAATTCAATTTTTATGCAAAATTTTTATAATTTTTCATATGAGAGATGTTGATTTATCAAGGTTTCTTACCTCTTTATTTACTATTAGTATATTTTTTTGGTGAATGGAACAAAATGTAATCAGAATGTCTTCCGACTTCGGCATTCGTAACACAATTTCTCTATCTCTTAGATGAGAAAAAGCTACTGTTAGTGAGGGACAGTAGCTTTTTCTTTTTTAGCTATATACGTTATTTATTTTTACTTACCATAATCATAACTCTTTTCACTAATTTTTATATTTTGGATGGTTGCTCTTCCTATTAAAAAGTTATTTATTATATGTCGTATCGGTATGTTTGAAATTATCAGTGTTAAGCACATGTTTATCTAAATACTTATGGAAGAACCATTCACCGATTGCTATAACAATTGCCGATACTATAGAGCCCTGAATAATAGTGCTGGTATTTCCAAAAAGGGATGCGCCCATTATCCAGATTACTACAAAAGTTAAAATAAGATCAGAAATGGTAGCGACAATGTTTCTTTTTTTGTATTCTGAGTCATCAGCAGCATTTCGATATACTAGCAAATCGCCAAGAGCGTAAGCGACAACTGTGAGGACTAAGCTGATCAGCATGCTGTCACTAAAATCATAGTTATAAATGCCTGTAAGTACTATACCCAAGACCACAGCGCTCATTACAAACTTTATAATAAGAGCCTTTAGATGTTTCATCTTTTCTCTCATCTCCCTTTTATTATCTTTTAAAGAATATATACCCATTTCAAAGGAAGGTAATCTTTTTTAGATAAACGTTTTGCTCTAAAAAAGCTAATATTTATTTAATGTAATCCCTTAAAAAGGGGGAAATCCTTTTTTACTCTTTTAACCGCGGGTCTAGTATTAAAAAGGGTAGAATAAAAACATCCCATTTAATGGATGTTTTTTTGTATTGTACTATTGTTGCATTTTTAGGTAAATGTGTTTTTTTACAGGATTTTTCACCTGGCATGTCGAACCTAGCAAGTCACAGGGAAGGGGCTGTTAATATGAATCCAAAAGATCAAAAGAGGTCGAAAATTACTAGAGAACTAATGGAGAATGCTAAAGAACAAATTGATTCATCCTCTGAGTTAGAATAGAACTTAGAGAACTTAGGATTACAACGAAGAATGAAGCAATTAGATTTAGAAAGTAAGTTGCTAAAAAAACCAAACAATGAACTTAGTTAATTCACAGCATAGCATCCGTCCAGGGATGCTCTTTCAATATTGCAACATTCTTACATGAATTCCCCTTAATAAAGCTTCAGTTAATTTATGACCAAGGTTGCCTAATATAGAAGGTCTAAAAAGGTACACCTTTTTAGGCTATAAGAATACTAACGAAAAAACGTCTATTTAGTTAATATAATAAACCTTTATGAACGTACAAAAAGTAATGTACCTTTATAGATGGTATGTCATATTCAATTTTAGATCATTGCGTACTTGCAATAATGCATGACATTCTATATGTTGAGCAAACTACAAAATAGGATTAATTCTCCTGACATTTTCTTTTTTCTGACGCATAAATGAAAAACCTACCTTAACGCATTAGGGGTAGGTTTTTCATTTGCTGTTAGTATATTTTTTATACGATTGGAATAAAATGCAAGTAGAATACCTTCCGACTTTTGGTATTCGAAACCCATTTTTTGATTAGAAAACACTATTGTCGAGATACAGTAGTGTTTTCTTTTTGCAATAAATGTTTAATACCTCTAATTTAAAAGTATGCATATTATACTGGATTGGATAAGGAACGGATTTTAAATTTGAATCTGCTCCTTTTTTTACTTTATTTTTGAGCTATTATCAGCATCTATGCCTATTAAATCTAAAAAGAAAATAAAAATTGGAATGCTAAGTACTAATCCCCATATTCCTAAAAAGTGTTCTCCAAATATTAAAATGATAAAGGTAATAAATGTTGGTAAGTTTGTTTTAGATGACATGAGTTTTGGATTTAACACGTAGCTTTCAAGAGCATGCAAGACAATGACCATAATCAAAATGGATAGCAATTTTACACCGCCACCTAGGCTGTAAGCTATTGTACAGAGTGGGATTAATGATACAAATAAACCTAGAACTGGTACAAGTCCTAGAACAAATACCATAACACCAAGAGCAAGCAAATTGGGAAATCCTAAAATCCACAAAGTAATAACCGATAAAACACTGTTGATAAAAGCAATCATAAATTGTACTTCGATTACTTTCCCAAACGAATTAACAAATTTACGCCCTAAATACTTTACTTCTTGAAAAAAACAGCCTAATTGTGATTGTTCTAGCTGTGTAAACAAACGATGAATAGGAGATTTCTCAAGCAATAAAAATAAGCTTAGTAATAAAGATAAGAAGATTTGAGCACTTACTTTTCCAATATTAGATAAGTATGCATAAGCTAAATCAATATTTTGCTGAATATTCTCCGGTGATTTGATACGTTTTAAATTATCAATTATGTATGTAACGAATGTATTATCAGGAGGGTGTTTGTAAAAATACATCAGTCGATGCACAAGCTCTGTTACTTCAATTATGATAACAGGTATATACAAATATCCCACAATCCCAATTAAACTTAGTAGGGCAATATAAATTACTACTAATACAAACGTGGAATTAATCCGAAGTTTTCGTTTCAAAATTTGTTGAGCACGACCAATTAAAAATGCAAAGATAAAAGTAAATAACAACAGATGAAGCATACTGCGTATATTGATTAGTAAAACGACTATGATAATGAGTGTCGCAATTCGGACAAATACTTTATCATGAAGCCAATTTTGTATAATATTCATAACAAATTTGATTCTCCTAACTATTTTTTTAACATGTTTTTTATGAAAAGTGATTTTAATCTAATATCACCTTCTACGAGTTAGAAACATACGAAAAAGCTAAGGCATTTTTGAAAAACTTCTTAGCTACTTATTTCTTATTAGGGACTTAGATAAAAATCAATTATAGAAAGTCTCAAATAGACTACCTAGCATAAGTACACTCATTTCCCTTTTTCCTATCCATATTAGTTAATTATTTTTTACAAGTAATAGTATTATCAGTATGTCTATTTTAATTTTTTTACAGTTTTATCCAACGTTAAATATATACTTTTAGCGCCTGCTAAGTCAATTTCATTTTCGTAATCGACTTAACCTTCTTTGAACCCCATGTTTTGATCGTCCTATTAGTTGGCCAATTTCTTGTTGAGTACGACCTTCCTCATAGAACATATGCCATAGACGAGCATCATCTTCTTCTGTCCACTTTTTATTTTCATGTTTAGGATGATTATAATAATCATATTTCCTTTGTTTATTCATCCAATCGGGTTCAGGAATAAGAGTATGTCTAGGTATCTTTGAAAAGTTAAGAAGTACTTTATTTTGTTCAGCCCATTTCCAAAAGGCCAATACATCGATTCCTATAAAATTCCGTGTTCTTGCCCTCGTCATTTTATAGGGAAATCTATTATTTTGAATCCAGTTATAAATGGTATGAACATCAACTTGTAGGCATTTGGCTAGTTCATATACCGTAATATTTCCTGTATAAGCTCTTACTCCATATACGCCTAAGCGATTTAATCTAGACTCTAATGCTGGTATACTTCGCTGTAGTCGTCTAGATATGTATTCAAGAGATTTAGATCCATAATACTTTAGTAGGTATTCATCTTCTTGCTCCGTCCATCTACGTAGTGTTTCCTTTCGTGCTAGTTTTAATATTTTTATACGAGTAGCAACAGAAGAAGGGCTCTTACCTAAATGGTTTCCTATTTCACGATTATTCATGATATCAATATTTTCTTTTAAAAAAGTATCTTGCTCCGTTGTCCATTTTTTACGTAAGCAATTTTCTTCACTACGAAGATTTAATCGTATAATCCGTTTATTAACTGATTCTTTACTACGGTTTAAATGTTCACCCATTCTTTGGAACGTCATCTGCCCATATTGTTCTTCAAGGAATAAATCTTCCTCCATTGTCCATAGCTTTTGATTTTTACTCAATGTTATCTCCCTCCAGTTCGTGCAGAAATCTAAAATGAAGAAGACAGTCAAAAGGACGTTAGTAACCTCTACTAACGCCTTTAATGGTATTCATATTTTATGGATTAGTAGTGCATTTATTTGTGATTATCTAAATTAGTTATAATATGTCGTGCTATAGGTATGTATATAATATATCATATTACTTTTCAATATATTGCTCTACAAATTCGTGATTTTATGACTATTCAGGAAGTCACAATTTATAGGCTGCAAAAACCCTTAATAAAAGGGTTCCTTAGCATGAAGTTTCAGATATTTTATATCATGCAAACCGGTCTCTACTTCAAATCAACAAAAGATTTTGTGGAAATTTGCATTTACTTTTATTTGAAAAGAGTAAAATTATTTGATGATAATTTAGAATCTTTGTAAATTAATAGGAAGTTTTGTAGAAAGTATTTTATATACAGGAGAAAACTAACATAATGTATTTAATGTTAGTTTTTATAAGGAATTTATTACAATCCATAATGAACACAATCTTTTGTTATTTAGAAGAGAAGTGAATCGCTTGAGGGAAGAATACAAGAATTGTGAAAAGGAACTGTTTAAAAGTGAAATTCATAGGGATATTATATTATTGAACGATGCCATAAAAGTTGATTATAAAATAAAATAAATAGGTAGGAAATATGCGTTCACTTATGTAATCAAATTTACTTATTTATTACACCAGTTTAATTTCATTTTCATTTCCTTGTAACTGGCATGCTTTATAATGAATTAAAGTAGTTGGACAATCATACGAAAGACCATTTTGAATTTAGGCGGTGGGATAATGAGCGAACAGCCCTATTCTGACATACAACGTAAAAAAAACTCGATTATAGATTCTTTAATCCATTTAGGAATCTATAAAAAAGGAAACAAACAGCTCTATGAATTAACATTACATGAGTTAGAAACAGAGTATCATATAGTTAATCCGGCAATCCAAGACCTATCTTTTTAAGTTTTTGCTAATCGCAATTCATTTGTTAAGAGGAGGGTTAATCTATGTTTTTGAAAAAACTAATCAAAAATGGTTTAATTACGGTTAATTATTATGAAAATGGGTCATTACAAACGTGTAAAGGCCGTGTTTATAATCTTAATCTCCATGAACAGACCCTGTCTTTAAAAGATGAAAAACAAAATATTTTCTTTATTCGTTTATCCGGTATTGAAGACATTTATTGATTTCCTTTATTTGATTTAAACTTAGAGAAGAATTTTCTCTATTTTTTATGATAAATGGTCACTTTGTATGTATAAGAAATTTCTAGTTAAGGAGCAATAAAGATATAAAAGTGAAATAAAAAAGGGGGAGGAATGATGAGAGAAAACAAACAAATATGGTCTGATTTTATTGATGAGGACCGATTTGAACTACATTCGTACCTTACTTATTTATTTAAGCAATGTGACGAGGAGAATCTAAGACAGTTAGAAGATGAAAATATAAAAGAATAAACTATAAATAAAGCAAACTGGAAGGATAAAAAATGAAAATGAAGATAATGTAGGCGACCTTATGATTCTAATCGAATGAATAGGTCGTTTATTGCTGTTATAAATCTTTTTATAGGGAGCTAATTTGATGTCAAAAGAAAGCGTAATGTTAAACTTGAGGATTAATTTATGTAAACAGATTAAAGATTTACTAGAAGAAATAGAGCAGGGGAATTTAGTTTAAAAAAGAATATATATAAAATAAAACCTCCTAATTTTCTTTAAAGCTGGTAAGGAGAAAGTCTAATTATTAGTTTATCAATGATTTCTTTTTAGTCCTCTTAATATGGTATTAGTGCAAAAATCATCAAATCAAGCTAATTAAATTGCCCGTGGGATTAACACTCCTTTACTACAGGGATAACTTTTCCCTTCTCCACTATCTTCTACGCGTATTCATACAAGTTTCCATTTTCTAATATAATACACTTATGTAACAGCTTCCACCTGCAATATTACGTAGTATTTTCATTGTAGATAGTAGAGTGTTTTTTCTACACACAGTTAAAAAGTTTTTTCGTTCAGTTTATAGTAACTATATGGTATCCGGTTTTTAACCGTCTGAATGTTAGAAGGAGGAATACCTTGTGAATACAACTGTTAATGAATTGTATGATTTTGGAACAACCTTAAAGAGGAAGCTATTAAATAATAATCTATATGCTCATTATTTGAGTGATGCCATGAGAAGAGGAAATCATTTTGATTTTTTATATTATTTTTTGACAGCAACTGTAGATAGTCGAACACCTATACCTGAACATGTCTCTACTGTTTTTTTAAAGGTTCTTAGCGATAAAACAAAGTTGAGTGATCTTACTCCATTTATCATGGGAATGGTCGGGAAATAAACAAAAGTTAAGAAATATATGTCTTAACTCCTTTAATTGAGGCACCCATTTAGGAATCGGTTTAATAGTTCAGTTTAATCGGGATATGGATATGATTTAAAGATACGTCAATTACATTCGTTCCATTGATCAAATAAATCGATTAAATAACAGGAGGAGCACTTTATATGGATACTATATTAAGAGTATCATCAATATCAAATCCAAGTTCAGTTGCAGGTGCAATTACAGCCGTATTTAGAGAAAGAGGTAATGTGGAAATTCAAGTAATGGGAGCCGGCGCTTTAAATCAAGCGATTAAAGCTGTTGCGATTGCAAGGGGATTCGTAGCTCCTAGTGGTGTTGATTTGGTTTGTGTTCCTGGGTTTACATATATTTTAATCGATAATGAAGAACGAACAGGAATCAAATTAATTTTAAGCCCTAGAAAAAAACGATAGATTTGCGTTAAGTAAAAAGGACTTTTTAGCATGTTATTGCCGATAATTGCTGTTATATAAACTAAAAAAGCATATAGTATGCATTTTTAAATGCAAAAAAACTACCTCAGTTGAACTGCACCCCAATTGTTAGACAAAGAAACTCTAATGATTGGGGTGCTTTTATGTCAAGACATACATTTGAAGA
>NZ_JAWRXD010001083.1:0-255 GCF_046535215.1 Priestia sp. SIMBA_032
GTATCGACGAATCTTGCGAGGCAGGAGGGCAGCGACCCGATCGCGCGGCTCCACCAGACGAATCTGCGCTATATCGAGACCTACCGCGATTACGCGGCGCTATACGGCCTGGTCGAGCAGGTGGCGACCATCGATCCGGTCATTCATGCCGAGCGAATCGAACGCCGCCGCGTGCATGTTGAACGCGTGACCGCCTCGATCGAACGTTGGCAACAACGCGGACAGGCTGATCCGACGATTGACGCGGCGACGACG
>NZ_JAWRXD010001084.1:0-255 GCF_046535215.1 Priestia sp. SIMBA_032
GCGAACATCATTTACTTGGACTAAATTAATATTTTGATAATTACTCTTTTCTTCAAATAACTTCGTATGTTCACCAGCTTGTATTTCCTTTAGAGAAATTTCATCCCACACATCTAAGCTGTGTGAATCTGTGGGTACTATAATTACATTTTCTGATTGTACTTGTTTATCCTGTGCATCTTGTTCTTCTTGTTTACCATGCTTGTCCTGCTGATTTTCTATTTCCTGCTCTTCTAGTTCAAACTTGTCAGAGTC
>NZ_JAWRXD010001085.1:0-255 GCF_046535215.1 Priestia sp. SIMBA_032
GGCATGACGCCCGGCGCCGGCACAGCGTCCGCGCACTGGAAGGGCAAGGCGGTCGATTTCTACGCGATCAACCGCCAGTCCCTCACCGGAGGAGACGCCCTATCGCTCCAGCTAATTCACACGCTGGATCCTTACGCCCCACAAGGGACGTCAGTCGGTCAAAGCGATTGCCGAGCACGCGCCCACGTGGTCCTGGGCGCGCTGTTGAACATCACCAGCGCCTTCCCCGACACCTGCAACCACCAACACATCCAG
>NZ_JAWRXD010001086.1:0-255 GCF_046535215.1 Priestia sp. SIMBA_032
TCGTAACTTGCTGGACAATGCTTTGTGTTTGTTCCATTTCTGCAATTAAAGTGGAAGGGTCACCAGTGTAAAGGCGTTTTACATCATGTGACATGCTATGGAGCCCAATATAATGTCCTTCTTTAATTAATCGTTGCATCGTTTTTCTGTAATGCGGCACTTTTCCGCCAATAACAAAGAAAGTTGCTTTTCCATTCTTTTCTTTTAAGATATTTAAAATTTGTGTAGTATATTTGTTTGGACCGTCATCAAATG
>NZ_JAWRXD010001087.1:0-255 GCF_046535215.1 Priestia sp. SIMBA_032
GTCTACCTGACGCTGCGGCTCGGCTTCTTCCAGTTTCGCCATCTCGGGCACGCCTGGAAGCACAGTTTCGGGCGATTGTTCAGCCGCGAGATCGATACCGAGGAGGGCGCGATCACGCCCTTCCAGGCGGTGACTTCCGCGATGGCGGCGACCATCGGCGTGGGCAATATCGCGGGCGTGGCCACCGCCATTGCCCTGGGCGGGCCGGGCGCCATTTTCTGGATGTGGGTGGTGTCGCTCGTCGGCATGGCCACC
>NZ_JAWRXD010000137.1:0-459 GCF_046535215.1 Priestia sp. SIMBA_032
AATTCAACTTTTCTTTTACTTTAGGGTATTCACAAAGGGCCTCTTCATATTCAACTACCTGAACAACTTTTTGGCAATAGTCAATTATATCAATAACCTCATCTGAGGTAGGTTTAGGTGGGAATTTCCCTTTCATATCTTCATCAATCTGGTAGACAGCTTTGCGTAGCAGTTTGGATTTCTCCATTAAAAATTCTTGAGGAGATTTTTGATTAAAACGTGCTCTTGTGTGAGTAGCATCAACGATAATAGAACTACTTTTTATTAGCCCTTTCTCTAGTGCAATCTCCACCGTTTTTTGGATAAGCATATCAAGTAAATTTACATCCTTTAAGCGCAGTTTACGAAACTTCGTTAACGAACTAGGATTGATCACGTCTTCTTCAGGAGCCATATCTAAAAAATACTTAAAAGACATATCGTATTTTGAGCGTTCAACAACATCAACATCAGATAGGT
>NZ_JAWRXD010001088.1:0-255 GCF_046535215.1 Priestia sp. SIMBA_032
GGTCGCGACTGTGAGAAGCGACCAGAACAGCGTGACCCGTGCGCGACGCGGCTTCACGAGCACCGTGAGCAGACCTACGAGCAGCGGAAAACCGATGAAGAACTGCGCCTGGACCGAGAGTGACCAGAAGTGCTGCAGCGGACTCGTTTCGGGCCCTGCCGCGCCGTAGGCGAGCTGCGTCGCGACGAGTTGCCAGTTCTCGAAGTAGAACGCCGTCGAGACGACCTCGAGCAGGTTCTGCTCACGCATCCATGG
>NZ_JAWRXD010001089.1:0-255 GCF_046535215.1 Priestia sp. SIMBA_032
GACCAAGGAATCACTGGTGGTCGCGGCCGTCGAGCATCTGGTCGAGCAGCGGCTGGCCGAGATGATCGACGCTCATGTGGCTGACGACAAGGCCGGCGTCGAGCTGTTTCTCGACGCCTTCTCCGGACCGCTCTTCTACGCTGCGCTCGAACTGTGGATCGCCGCGCGTACCGATCCGGTGCTGCACGCCGCGGTCCTGCCCCTCGAGGCCCGGGTCAACGAGGCCATCCAGGCCGGCAGCGCGGCGATCTTCGG
>NZ_JAWRXD010001090.1:0-255 GCF_046535215.1 Priestia sp. SIMBA_032
CGACTTGTTTACCATTTACGAAAACCTCTACTACCGCTACTACAACTTCCATTACTTTTTTCATCTCTCATCTCTCCTTGTTTTTTGTTTCATTTCTTACTTTCAGTATAAGGAAATACAGTAATTACAACTATCGAATTGGATGACAAGAGACTTACATTGTTGTAAGGGTAATAGTTTAGTTTGTAATAAAGTGAAACTTTAATCAGTGGGGGTCTTACGGCCCGTTAATGCGTGATAAATATGATTCAAGGT
>NZ_JAWRXD010001091.1:0-255 GCF_046535215.1 Priestia sp. SIMBA_032
GTCGAGCCGCTCGAGCGAGACCCAGGGGTGCGGATCCGTCAGGTAGGCCTCTTGGTAGATCGCCCAGAGGGTCTCGGCCGACACCTCGGATCCGCTGGCCTCGGAGTGCCGCTGCACGTGCCGCGCGAAGTCGATCTGCGCCCGCCGCGGCAGGTCGATCCCGTACTCGGTCTCGAGCAGATAGGCGATGCCGCCCTTTCCCGATTGCGAGTTGACTCGGACGACGGCGTCGTAGCTGCGCCCGATGTCGGCGGG
>NZ_JAWRXD010001092.1:0-255 GCF_046535215.1 Priestia sp. SIMBA_032
GGTGAAATACCCTGGAAGTTGAGCTAACGTCATAATAAGTACGTATTGGAAACTTTTTATTAAACTAAACCCTTTTAGCACCATTACACTCGGTAACCAAAGGAACATTCCATAATAGGAAAAGACAACACAAAACCATAGAATCCATAGCATAATTGTTGCTTTACGATATTCCCCAGACCAAACTGATTTTATATTTTCAATAACAGATGGTCTTCTTTCCACTTTTTGGAACCTTGGGGAATCCGGTAAATT
>NZ_JAWRXD010001093.1:0-255 GCF_046535215.1 Priestia sp. SIMBA_032
GGCTGCGGGGCGTTCGAGGTGACGATGGCCTTCTTCTCGGCAGTCATTTTTCTCCTTGGGTGTGGGATGGGTGAGGTTGTGCGGCGCGGATGCCCCCGCCGGGGGTTGCACCAGTCAGCCGGCCTTCCGCGAGGACGCGGGTGCCGGACACCAGAACATCATCGATGCCCTCGGCGAGGGCGAGAGGCTCATCATAGGTCGAGCGATCGCGGACGGTCTGCGGATCCACGATCGCGATATCCGCGATGGCGCCGG
>NZ_JAWRXD010001094.1:0-255 GCF_046535215.1 Priestia sp. SIMBA_032
TCTGCAATGCTGCGCATAACGAAAGCACTGCCCGAGGGCGCATGGATCAGCGCAGCCCACGCTCCCAGCACGGCAACGGACGTTAGTAACGCGGTGGGATCTTCGGCGTGGAAATCGGATGCCAACTGTACTTTGTACGTTATCAGTTAGATAACCACGATCGACCGCTGCCTGTCATCAAAAGGATTCTGCCGGCGCTCGGAGCCGCAACAGACCCGTGGGAGACTGCCGCGTGGTCTCACTATCCCAACCACT
>NZ_JAWRXD010001095.1:0-255 GCF_046535215.1 Priestia sp. SIMBA_032
GATGGCTTCTTAGGTAGCGGTGGAACCGCGCAAACATCGCGCGGTGCTGAACGATGGAGCGTCCGGCAAAGGCGCGCCTGTCCGCGCCCGTTGCTCCCTCGCGCTGCCATTCGCTATACGCGGCTTCCGCATCAGATAACCAGAGATCGCCTGTCATAAAAATGGATATACCGAAATACGCCTTCCCCCTGAGGATAAGCGAAGCTCGCGCTTCGCAAAACCTCGTCTGCAGACGGGAGGGGTGATTCGCATTGG
>NZ_JAWRXD010000138.1:0-458 GCF_046535215.1 Priestia sp. SIMBA_032
AATGAGGTGTTTATAAATGAAAATTTCACGCTTTAATAAAGACTGCGGTAACTCTGTCGATATGAACATTATGGATGGATATCTATTTGATTTCCCAACGAATGTAGTCGAACTGCAAAAAGATGCTGCTGATTCGTTCTTTACAGATGCGGTGACAGCTCCAGAAGAATTTAAGAAGCGCATTTTACTTTCTACAACCATTGAGGGTGAAGAGAAAGAGCGTTATTTCTTAGTAGGTGACATTGCAGCTAGTCAATTGCTTGCCAACAATCACATTAATAAATTACATAATAAAATTACAAGTCATATTCCATACATCACTTTTTTAGCTGCCATTGCGTATTACCATGCGTTACATACGAAAAATAAAAAAGACAATACAATTGAAATTGACTATTTTTCTACCATGTTACCAATCTGGCTTCTTAAGAAAGAGAGCACATTTGGGGCGGCTCAAA
>NZ_JAWRXD010001096.1:0-255 GCF_046535215.1 Priestia sp. SIMBA_032
TGCTGTAAGACCCATGTGCATGAACCGCATGGCCGTCATGCGCAGGGCGAGACCGGAACGGCCCGCACCGAGCAGGAAGACGCGCTTCGCGGATTCGATCTCGGTGAGGACGTCACCCGACCCCGCTTCGTCGGCAATGGCGCGCACGACGGCGTTGAGCTCGCCTAAGGCGAGGAGGAGGGCTTCGGAGAACGTGTCGTCGGAGGTCACGTGTTTATCGTGGTCTCCGCGCGCATGCGACGCGCTCCCCGCACG
>NZ_JAWRXD010001097.1:0-254 GCF_046535215.1 Priestia sp. SIMBA_032
GTGGAGGATGACGGGATCGAACCGCCGACCCCCTGCTTGTAAGGCAGGTGCTCTCCCAGCTGAGCTAATCCTCCAAATATCATACACAACATTAAATGTGTGTATAAGTTTTTTACAAATGAGCCAAATAAAAAACCCCTAGACTCTTTTACAAGAGCATAAAAAGGGGTCTTATTCATTGCCTGGCAACGTCCTACTCTCACAGGGACAAAGTCCCAACTACCATTGGCGCTAAAGAGCTTAACTTCCGTGTT
>NZ_JAWRXD010001098.1:0-254 GCF_046535215.1 Priestia sp. SIMBA_032
GGAACGGTTGAGGACGCTACGACAACGCTCTCGCCGAGGCAGTCAACGGGCTCTACAAGACCGAACTGATCCGCCGCCGGGGACCCTGGCGCACCATCGAGCAGGTCGAGCTAACCACGGTCGAGTGGGCTTGGTGGTGGAACAACCAGCGCCTCCACCGAGAGCTCGACTACTAGGCCCCCGCCGAAGTCGAGAACAGCCTCTACACTGAGCGCGAATTCCCCTCCTGGCACCCGCCTGCCACGGAACCCTAG
>NZ_JAWRXD010000139.1:0-458 GCF_046535215.1 Priestia sp. SIMBA_032
GGAGAAAGAAGGCATACAATATACGGCTTTTGATGCTGTATATGAAGCACATGATACGTTTGAAATTGTATATGAAACAATTGCGAATAAATTGCTAGAACAAGCTGAAGGTACAGAAATTATCTATGCGGTTCCGGGGCATCCACTTGTAGCAGAAAGAACAGTTCAGCTATTGTTGGAAAAAGGAGACGTTTCAAATGTTGAAGTGCGAATTGAGGGTGGACAAAGTTTCCTTGATCCTATGTTTGCAAGCCTAAAAATTGATCCGATTGAAGGATTTCAATTACTTGATGCTACATCATTTGAAAGAGGGCAATTAGAATTACGTCAACATTTAATCTTTTGCCAAGTATATGATGCATTCGTTGCATCTGATGTGAAATTAACATTAATGGAGATGTTGCCAGATGATTATGAAGTGTATATCGTAACAGCTGCAGGAACTTCATTTGAACAAG
>NZ_JAWRXD010001099.1:0-254 GCF_046535215.1 Priestia sp. SIMBA_032
GTCGAGCGCCTCGTCGACGGTCTCACCGCTTGGCTCGACGACCCGCACGACGTGCGCCGGGCGCCCAACCGGCTCGTGGATCTCGTCGACCTCGCGACCGAGGACTACTTCACCCTCCGTGCGGAGCGCCCGGAGCTGCTTTCGGACATGGACCATTCCGAATTGCAACGACGCGCCGTGGGGCGAGGGGTCATCGACTATATATCGTCATTGACCGACGCGCAGGCGATCCACGTGGACGCGCTCCTCAGCGG
>NZ_JAWRXD010001100.1:0-254 GCF_046535215.1 Priestia sp. SIMBA_032
GCCCAGCCCGGCGACGAGCCAGACTGGGTCTGGTCGGAGACGCGGAGCGGCGAGGACGACACCGCAGATGCCACTCCCTCGCCGGACACGTCCGGCGAGCTGGATCCTGTGGCGCGGCTGGAAACGCTGCTGTCGCCGGT
This sequence comes from Priestia sp. SIMBA_032, assembly GCF_046535215.1. Classification (NCBI taxonomy): domain Bacteria; kingdom Bacillati; phylum Bacillota; class Bacilli; order Caryophanales; family Bacillaceae; genus Priestia; species Priestia sp. SIMBA_032. The sequence continues at coordinate 141 of NZ_JAWRXD010001100.1, forward strand.
TCCCGTCTCGGCCGACGAGCTGGCGCGGCAATCGGGCCTTCCGGTCGGACAGGTTCAGGCCGCCCTGCTGGAGTTGCAGCTGAGCGGTTCGGTCGCCGTGCTGCAGGGCGGGCT
>NZ_JAWRXD010001101.1:0-254 GCF_046535215.1 Priestia sp. SIMBA_032
GGTCTGACCCCACGACTTCGAGCCAATGAAAACAGTCTAGTAAGTTGTGGCAAAAACCGACCGCGAGCCCGCCGCACGCCCCTTTCGGCCTCTCTAAGGGTTCCGAAGGCTTGAAGGTAAACCGAAGCTTCTTCGGCAGTAAGGTTCATGCCTTGGTTAGCCAACTTCCTGCGCAAAGCTGCTATTCGTAGAGATTCCAAGTTCTCCAGCGCTCTATCAATCGACGACTGCAATGTTGTAGCTCCTGAAGAAGT
>NZ_JAWRXD010001102.1:0-254 GCF_046535215.1 Priestia sp. SIMBA_032
CACCGTGGTTGGAGGGAGGAGCATCATCGACCACGTGCCGTACAAGAACATGAACCTGGACCCTCGCCGGTCCTACACGGCGACAGTCGCGTTCACGACGTCGATGGAATTGCCGAGCCGGTTCAACGGCGGCGGCTTGACTTACCTGTCAGACCATCATCCGCTGCTGTCGGTGTTCCAGCGCCGAATCCCGTTGTGGTCAGTGCCCCGACCGGAAATATGGTGGGAGAATTTGGACGTGCTGCAGGATTGAT
>NZ_JAWRXD010001103.1:0-254 GCF_046535215.1 Priestia sp. SIMBA_032
CGCGGCGGGAAGTTCACCGGCCGGCTCGGCGTGGAGGAAGTAGTGCATCACGAAGCCATCGAGCACCGGTTCGAGCCAGAGCTCGCTGGTACCGGCCAACGGGCCCGCAACACTCCACCGCACACCCTGCTGTGCCCGATCCTCGACAACCGTCAATCGGAGGTCCGGCCACCAGCGACGCCAATTCCCACGGTCGGCTATCACCGCTGTTGCTGCTTCGGGTGGCGCCGCGATGAATGTCTGATCGGCAACCT
>NZ_JAWRXD010001104.1:0-254 GCF_046535215.1 Priestia sp. SIMBA_032
GTATCGCTCAATTCTGCACAAGAGCTCTTCGAATACATACAGTTTGGAAAAGATTCTTCCAGGCATAATGAAATTGACTTAATACTATTAGATATTATGATGCCTGAAATTGATGGACTTGAAGTTTGTAGGCGATTACAAAAAGAGGAGAAGTTTAAAGATATCCCTATTATTTTTGTTACAGCTTTAGAGGATGCAAATAAATTGGCCGAAGCTCTTGATATGGGGGCAATGGATTATATTACGAAACCTAT
>NZ_JAWRXD010000049.1:0-12403 GCF_046535215.1 Priestia sp. SIMBA_032
CGTTCATGAATGAACAGAAAGTCTCCTTTTTATTTTGCCATACTGATATGAGGTTAAAAAACGAAAGTTTTTCAGTGACCTCGTTTTAGCCTTCTCTTTTTTTAATTCAACCTTGTTTTTACTTTCTTTAGAACTTGAGCCATATGTTTTACAATACTCCTGCCACTCACCCTCATGACTGTATATCCCTGCTTCCTCAAATAAGCATCTTTCTTACGATCATGTACCTTTTGCGCCGGTAAAAAGTTTTTTCTATTAGAGTTGTCATCAATTCCTTTTTATTGAATAATAACCATAATTATGATATAATTAATAGCCTGAATTAGTAATTAAGGCTATTTAAAAAGTAAAAATTTTAGATATAGGTTGTTTTTTTTTGTTTAAAAAGACTTTATTAACTAGAACACTTTAAGATGTTCTAAATTTTTTTGCTAAAATACAGAACATATGTTCTTAACAGGAGGTTATTTGTTTGCTTAAGATAAAAAATCCACTAATTCAAGGTTTTTTAAAAGAAGAAGAGAATTACAGTTTATTTAAAAAATATCAACTTGAGCCTACACAAAAGAATGAACAGAAATTGGATAATAAATTTAAGAAATATTATCTAAAGATACGAGCAATCTCTTATTTCTCTAAAGTTATACATTTTGAGTCTAAAAAGTTTGATAATAAACACAGAACTTACAACAAACGATTCTTAAGCATATTAGATAAACCAGCTCCTGAAAGCGACAATGGAACATTAATTGATTTGTTGATAGATAGTTCCACGAATTATTTCACTGAAGAAGTACCTTCTAAAAACTTGGAAGACTACATCGAAAACCCATCGCTATATTTATCCATTAAAAAGTTATCTTCAAAACAAAAAAAGATTTTATACCTTGCTTATATTAAGGATTTAAAAGATGTTGAAATAGCCCGTTATTTAAATGTAAGTCAACAATATATTACAAGAACTCGAAATAAAACTTTGTTAAAACTTAGGAGGGATTTAAGTGATTGATTCTACAAATATAATTCAGCTTATCGGTAACTTTGGGTTTCCTATGGCCCTGGCAATCTACCTGTTGCTTAGGTTTGAAAATCGGTTAGAGAGTTTAAAGAGCGCCATAGATAAATTAGCAGAAACTATGAGAGAGTTTCCAAACATAAATAAAGATAATTAGGTTAAAAGGAGATAAATTATGCTTTATACAAATGAAGAAATTGAGGAAGTTCTTATTTGTTTAGAATATAAATTAAGGAAATCCTTAAGAGAAACTCATCCAAAATATCGAGAAGATCTTGCACAAAATTTACGCGAATCAATTGTAAGAAAGATGAAGAGCGATACTTTACACAAGTCGCCTAGTTTTTTCACATTAATAAACCAATAAAAAAGCCATTCTAGGCTTTTTTTTATTGAATTAACAATAATTTTTTTGTAAGAAGGTTGTTTTATTTCTTCCTCAACACCCTTTATAAGGTGTAAATAACAAAAGCACTTTAAATTAGGAGGAATTCTTCATGGCAACAAATTACAAATACTCTAAGGAATTATGGTTAAACGGACGTCCACAGCTTCATGTAATTAAAACAAAAATCTCTAATATTTGCACTGAGACTATCTGTAAGCCCCTAACGGACACTTCTTACTATGGAATTAATGGCGCGTTCTTTGACAGCAGAGATTATCATAAAACTCCAAATGCTTCTCGTGCTATTTGTGTAGACACTGGGGAAAGTGGAAAGAAAATTACAGTAGGAGGAAAAACTTTTTATAAAAACTACAACTATAATAATACTTCATCTAACCCAATTTCTCGAAAAACAGCTGTTATTTATACAGTAAGTGGTACGAAAAAGATGACTTCTATGTATGCTAAAACTCGTGATAATGTTGCTGCTAAATACCCTAAATATAATCAAATCATTGGTGGTATGGATTATTCTTCAAAAGCATGGGGAACTAAAGCTTATTCTGCTCCTACTCAACGTACTGTTTTAGCATGGTCTGGTTCATATGCTTATTTGATTGTTACTGAGGTAGCGATGAGTATTCCGGGACTAAAAAAAGCCGTTGAACAGTTAGGGTTAAATTCTGCTAACTCTATTGTATTGGATGGATCGGGATCTACTTCTATGAAGTGTAAAGAATTTGTGAAAAAAGGGGATAAGAGACATATCTTTAACATGGTTAGACTTTTTAAAACCAGTTAAATAAAAAGCAAAAGGGATAGAAGTTCAATTCTATCCCTTTTTTAATATTACATAATTATATTGATATGGTAAGGTTAACCTGTAGAAGTTAAAATATTAATAACCCATGTTTCATCCTTTAACAATAAGTTAATTTTAATAATATTTATGGAGGACTTACAGGTGAATAAAAAAAAATCAAACTATATTATTTTTTCACTATGGTTTCTGGTTTTATTTTTCTTATGGATTATTATATCGCTATCGGCAGGAACCAATGGACAATGGTGGTCTATGTATCGCTTCAATCCAGAAAAATATGGACCGTGGGCTTTAGAATTTTCGTACATAAAAATTATCATGGCTGCTGTTATCTCATTATTAATAGCTTATGTTGTAGCTTTTGTTTTAACAAGAAAAAAATAAAACCCTTAGCTATATGCTATATGTTGATAAATAAAGAAGGCTTTAAAAAAGCCTTCTTTATTTATTCGCCCTGTTAATTAAAGTTTTTGTGAGCCACCTGCTTCTCTTTTAACGTGTTTTAACTTTTTTTAAAACACGCGGAATCCGGTTTACTATGCTTCCACTGATTATCAATACGTTCCACTTTAGGCACTTGAACATCTTTTGACCTCTCGTCCACTTGATAAAGATATAAGCGACTAGGCCAACCCTTAGCATATAAAAATCAAGCACCTATTACATCACTATCTACCGAACCCCTACTGCAGTAAGGGTTCCTTTTTATTTTTCGACTGGACAGGCAAGCTTCCTGCAGTAGCTACATAGTATCTAAAGTATTGTAACTCCGTTATCTAATTAGTAGCTAGTTCAGTATCGCTACCCCGTTAATACAAGCTTTATAACCCTGTTGAAGCCATTTGTGAAATCTGTAAGGGAGCTGAGCCGAAGAGGCGAAGGGGGCGACCGGATGGGGTGAGCTGAAATAACTGAGACATAAAAGGCGAAAAAATAAAAAGAATGAAAGTAGGTACCAGCATGAGAAAAACAAAAGGATTTACCTTTCGAAAAATCTTCTCTCCACCTCACAAACTATCTCTTACGAGACCTCGTCCCTTCAAGGCTTATTCTTTTGTTCCATTTAGTCCACTAGCCATGCTTGACCCCACCATTCTTACTATAGGAGGCATTGTCTTAGGAATTGCGATCATCGAACGAATATTAGAGCGATGGGGTGTCATCGATCTTGTTGATCAGTTCGCTAAGGTCATGCGCTTTATCTTGCCTGTTACCTTCTATAGCGCCTTGATTTACTTTTTTGCGACCTTTATGTTTTGAGGAGGAATATTGATGTTTGAAAAACTCAAATTGCGTGGCCAATTGATTGAAGCGTTTCGTACGGCAGAGATTTACCGGGTGGTGAAACGTGGAGACCGTACCTCCTATCTGTTTCCGAAAATTCATCAAATCGATCATCATCACACCTATACACGGTACGACTTTTCCTTACTGAATGGGATTGAGCCTGAGCTTTTAACGAAAAAAAGGTGGGCATTACGGCAAGTATTAGGCAGCAATATCGAAATAAACGGCAGCCTGAAAAATTTTAGCATCACTGTTCATCACAAAAGCTTACCAAAGATGCTCAATTATAGTTATGAAGCCATTCATGCTCACATAGAAAAAATGGAGCTTCCCGTATGCATTGGTCAAGATATCTATGGAAACCCCGTTTCATGGGATTTTGCGGATTTGGAAACCTTGCTAATATCGGGTGAAATTGGAGCAGGAAAAAGCAGTCTCATGCGTGTGATCCTCACAACATGGGTAAAATATGCCTCTCCTGAAGACTTGCGCTTAGTGTTGGTGGATCTTAAACGAGCTGATTTGGGGCTATTTCATGGTATTGAGCATGTGGATGCGCTTTGTTTTGAGGCTAAGGATATGAGAAAACCTTTTGCCTTATTACGAGCCGAAATGTATCGAAGAGGCGATTTATTGTTAGAGCATGGGGTCACTCATATCAGCAGGCTACCTTTTAAGCTGCCTCGTATCGTTGTGGTAATTGATGAAATGTCCATCGTGAAGAGAGAAACGGAGCTTGTAGAGATGATTCAACAGTTTGCGAGTCAAGGTCGTGCGTTAGGTGTTCATACGATTATTGCCATGCAGCGTCCAGATGCCGATTTGTTGAATTCAGCACTCAAAGCAAACTTGCGAGTTCGAATCTCTGGAAGGCAGGCCGATGCGATAAATGCAAAAGTAGCCGGAGTAATGGGCGCAGAAGAAATTGATGCTGCAGCCAGGGGGCGTATGAAAATTAAAATTGATGAAGTGAAAGAGTTTCAAGCCTACTTCTTAGATGAAGGAGCTTGTAAGGAAATACTTTCACCTTATAAAACGCTCGTAAAAGACCCTGAACCAGAACTAGAAGTGGTATCACAGTCTATTTTTGGTTTATTAGAGAAGGAGGAGCAGCGATGAGTTTCCGTTTATCTCAACGTGATAAAGACATCATAGCGTTTATTAATCAATTTAGAGCCGTGGATCGAGACTCATTAGTGGACCTGATCTTTAAACAACTGAAATCGCCCGTAAATGCATGTAATAGCGTGATGGTACGTTTGTATCGATTAGGGCTCATTGAACGCACACAGCAGTATTCTCCGACGGTCTATTTACCTGTAGATGCCAAAATCAAAAAGAACTCTCAAAAAATATTACATTTCCTTTCTATCTTGGATGTCTATAAACAAATGTGTACGTATAGTGTACCTAAACACGTCATTGTGGAAGATAAGCCCACTGGACGAAAAGGAGGGATTGAACCGGATCTCTTTTGTATTTTTAAAGGATCTCCGTTTTGGATTGAAATTCAACGAAATCGGTATTCAGAACAGAAAATGCAAGCGAAGGTTAAGCTCTATGAAGAGTTTTTCTTTTCGGATGAGTGGAGATCTTTGCATTGGCAGCTAGAAGAACGGTCACCTATCTTCCCCTCTGTCATTTTGATTACACCTGTTCGGTATGCTGTTAATTCTGAACATATCCGCATTATACAAGCAGCAAGTATTCATGAATTAATGGAGAAATATAAAAATCCCCAGAAGCAACAAAAACAAGCGAAGCTAAGAGAACAATCTTCTTCAAATGGAATCAGAATCAATTTAACTTAAGCATAAATACTTATATTAAGTTGCATTTCAAAGCCTAACTATATTAGTTAGGTTTTAATTATTTAGTAGATATATAATTACCAATATGTATTTAACATTACCTACATATCTACATCTATTTAAATATCCCAGAAATCATTTATCTTAGCACTACTATCTACTTTACGGACTGTTTTTAAAATCTTCTTTATTATATCTTGTCGAGGAATATAATCTTTTTCATTACAAACTATGCCTATTGTCTTTCGGCTAACTCCACAAGCTTTAGAAAATTCAGTAGTAGTGATACTATGTTTATCAAGAAACTTACCTAACTTACTTCTCTTTTTACCCAGTCCAAACATTTAAATCAACCTCCTAAAAGTATATTTGCCTAAAATGAGAAGAAAAATACTCACTTTGACGAACAAAATACACATATTGGACGGGTGTAGACTCATAGGTTATATTAGGACATTAAAGAATGCAGTTAGTTAAAGAAGTATGAAGCTCATAAAATGCCTATACAGTAGTTAATAAATAAAAGTCAGAAGTTATTTAGAATACTGTCGATATTTTTGTCATAATCATATAGCATGAATACAGTTAAGACCGCCTTATATACTAATACATAATGGGCGGTCTTTGTTGTGCATATTCCTTTTATATTTGAAAACGAATAATTTCAAAAGCGCATATCGCTTTTTTTGCGCTTTTTAGCGCTCTGAACGTTGCTATTATAGGAATAGTAGCGCTTCTTAATCCTTCCCGAAAAGCTTCTGGAATAGTCCTTTTTTTCCTTCTGCTTGTGAAGCACTTATTTGTTGTTTCAGCTCTTTAATTTCATTTAAGATGATATCTGTATGTTCATTTTTATATTCATCTTTATTGTCATCGTTAATGCTCGTTTCTATTGCCTCTTTACTAGCAGCAACTTGTAATTGCATCTTAGTGATCGCCTCAAGAAGTAGTTTATCTCGTTTTTGCATTTCTTCTAAAAATAAAGCATCTCGTTTGGCTATGAAGTCACTAAATTTCCTTTCCAAATTATCAATATAGTTATCTAAATCACTCTTGGATAGCGTTATAGAGTTTTCATCTTCTTCTTTTTCAGTAATAGCGCTTATCGCTTTTTCTGCGCTTTTTTCCTCAATAAGCTTTGCTGCTACGGCTTTTGTTGCGCTTTCTAAACTCTCTCTTTGAGCCAAAAGAGTCTTTAAATTCGCAAGTGCGAAAATCTCGCGCTGATAATAAATACGTTGTCCTTTATGATTTTTCTCAAATTCATACCCATGACTCTCAATCATAGAACTCCAGTTTCGAAGGGTTGCAGGGTTGATATCTAGGTGCATATATACTTCTTTAGCGAATACACCGTATTTGTTGTTCATATTCTTCCTCCTGAATACATAATATCTAATCTTATTCTCTGTATATGTATAGAATCCTTTTTATTATATCATAGCGCTATTTGCGTGCTATTTAGTTTAACTCATGTTTAACTTACGGGGAATAGAACTTGTTCGTAAATATCAAGTTCAACTAAAGGTGAACTTGAGTTGATTTAGTAATTCATTATTTTTCAAAAAGAAAATGCCTCTGTATAGAATAACATACAGAGGCATTTTGAGATTATTATATATTTGTAGTGTGAGCTTGTTTAATTGTAGCTTTAAAATTCCTTTTGGCTATTCGAGTGTGAAAGAGAAGAGACAATGCGTTCATTTGATAGGTATGTCTTTTCCTTTGAGTATAGCTTTAACCCCATAATATCAGGATGAACCTGTACGTTTATGGAACGATAATGTAAACCGTAATCTTCTACACTAGGGAAATCAATGTTGAACTTCTCATTGTACTCAGGTTTGAAATAATTAATTAGAGCTGCTTCCGTTACATCTATGATTTGATTATTTAATTCCAGAGGCGGATTCTTTGTGATTTCTTGTAGTTCGAGTAGATCTTCGTCCTCACTGTCTATTTCCTCTAATAATTGTGATTTGAACTCCAATAATAGAAGGGCTAGATCTTTTTCTGGATATTCACGTAAAATAGCTTCTTCTACCTTCTGTAACGTAGGATCAGACATTAACTCTTCAGCAGGAAGACGCTCTCCATATTTTCCAAATGCCTGTCCAATATAAACAATCTCTGTATCTAGGTAATACTTTGAATCCTCACGGTAGACATGAAGGAGATTTAATTCGACAGGGCCTTTTTCCCAACCTGTGAATACCATCGCTTTACGTGGCTTCTCATACTCAAATTCAAATTTTCTGTGATCAAATTCTGGCATATCATCCGAAAAAATAGAAATGTCCAGTGTCTCTCTTGAAGTATGTTCTCCTGTTCCAACAATTACGTCAAAACGTATATAATCTTCAAAGAATTGGACAGAATCTTCATCTATATTTAATTTTGGGATGAGTGTAGCCACGTAAATATTATATCTTCGATCATCTGACGATAAATAATCTAGATCAAAAGGGTAACTCATGCTTAGATGATAAGCCCATGTTTGCAGTCCAAACTCTGACATATATTTGGTATTCATAGCTACCTCCTTAGATAGTACGTTATTTTTGATCGTCATAGACAACCGGAACGTTGTCCATTTTCATGGTTTTAGCTACGATGTAACGACGATAACCATCTTTTAATACTTTCGATCCTTTTTCAATCGTTAACGGCTTATCAAGGTGTCCTGTGCGCTTTACGAATTCAATGACTTCTTCTGTTTTCACAGGGTTTGGACGTGTCTTTAAAAAGGCTTCAGGAACGATAATATCATCAAAACTCACAACATCCTTTGTTCCTTTCGGCTGAATAGGTTGCTGCTTCTTTGGTGGCGCAGCCTTTTGCTCTTGTACAGGTGTTTTTTTCACTTCTGGCTGTACCGTTTTAGCGTCCTTTTTCTCTTCTTTTGCTATAGGTTGAGAAACAGGATCTTGTTTTTCTTCCTGCTTGGTAGCTACAACCTCTTGTTGAGCCTTAGAAACCTCTTGTTGGGCTTCTTTCTTATCTTTTGCCTCATTGGCTTCTTTGTCGTTTTTATTCGGGAGAACGGTAATCTGGAAGCAGATGATACCAATTTCCCCAGGGCACTCGTCAATCGGAATATCTAGTGTTGGTTCCCCTTGAATTAAGATCTTTTCATGCATAATACTCTTTTTTGTTAGTCCGGTTTTATTAAAGGCTTTCTTCGCAACAAACACGGTATACGAAATAAACGTACTCTTCTTCAGTCCTTTAGGAGCAGCAGGTGAACCTTTTTCACGCATATCAAAGGCAACGTAGCGATCGTATTCTCGTAATGGTCCTGTCGCAGATCCTGTTAGGGTCATTTTATGTGGCATAGTGATCTCCTCCTACGTAGTTTTATATATTGATTATTTAGAAGTATGTTCTAAATAATAATACTCTTAGTAAACATCAGCTTCCAAGGGATTTCTTCACTTTTGAATTAGGAAGCTGAGCCTTTTAACTGGTCCTGTTGGTGCAATAAAGCTTGTTCCTGTGGTGTTAAGGCTTGTCCTAGATCCTGTTTTAGCTGCGCCATTTCTAACGAACTGTACGTAGAACTGTGCTCTTTGAGTAAGTTTTCTTCTTCTGACGTTAGTTCTTGCCCTAAATCTTGCTTTAACTGAATCATTTCAAGCTGTTGATCCAAAGAAATAGTTTCTTCTTGTGTACACTCATTTTGCTCCTGTTCAGCTTTTAACCAAGCAGGAACCAATTCCTTGCGGATGATATGTTTAGGCGTTAATAAAGCTGTCTTAGCTTCAGTATGTATGTCTGACTCAGATGTTTGTTGTTCTGTATTCCCTTTAAGTAGATTCGTAAATTGATTGAATGCAATTTGATAAACAAGACGGCACATTTCATCCAGTGAGAGGGTAGTACCCTTGTGATTCGCTTCATGGACATATTTATCTAAACCAACAATGGCTGTATAAGCAACTTCATGTACTTGTTCTTTGACAATCTCAATCTCTGTATCTCGTTTTACTGCTTTTGCAGCATTTTGAATACGAGCATAAAAGTCTTTTAGTTGATGACCATATTTTCCTGCATACACATTATTTACTTTCTTAGGAACACCTACGATATAAGCAAATGACTGTGAAGCAGATATTAAATGATTATTTAAATGATTTTTAGGTAAATCAAGGTTAATAAAGGGGGACGACGTTTTTTCGCCCTCTAAGCTTGGTGTATCAACGTTTTCAGCACTTTCTGGACTTGTCACAGGAGTTGTCACAGGAGTTGTCATTTCTTCTTGTTGAAGCGTTTGAATACCTGTTGTATCGTGTGCAAAAAAGATTTCCTCACAAATTTGATCAAAATTCTTATGGCTTTTAAGGATAAACACATAGCTATCAGGATGAGCACCTGTCGTATCTTCTTTGATATAACGTGCCACGATTATAAACGGTGTTGCTTTTAACGATTTCACAAAGCGAGAAACGGTACTTTGGGATACATCAAACTTTTCCATAAGTGTTTTTGAGTGAATCGCTTGAATGCCTGTAGCAACAAGGTTATAAATCACGTAATCTAACATTTCCATCCGTTTTTTAGGGAATACTTTATGTAGGGCTTCTTGTTGTTGTTTAAAGTATGTACGAAGGGTTTCTAAAAACGCCTCTTTCTTTTTACGAAGGGTAGGCTTTTCTTTCCATAACCATTTGAATCGTCCGTTGAAGGTATTTACATCGGGTAAATAGCAAGTTAATATCTTGTTCATTTGTTCATCTTCTCCTTTAAGGAACACAAAAAAGACATTATCTCCCTTGTAAAAGGAAAACAATGCCTCAATTAAGATAAACTAAGCCCTTGAAATAGATGTCAATTTCGTATAAAATAAAACCATAAGTTTTAAATTAAACAAAACTAACTCCATTAACAAGAGACTTCGACAAGTGTTTTCCCTACCGTAATTAGGGGGAACGGTTTAAGAGTGGTTGCACACTACTTAAACAGTTGAAGTCTTTTTTCTATCCGCACGTTTTTGTTAGTTTTATTATAGCGTTAACTAGTCTCATAATTCAATAAAAATTAGCAAAATATATCAAAACAAGTATTTTTAGCTACGATCCGTTTGTTATTTCTTTAGGAGTCGACTCCATCATAGCTGAATTTGTGGAATCTGGGGAGGGGTATTTTTTTACCCCTCCCTAAATATTTAAAAGTATGTTATAATGCTAGATTTTTGACGAAGTTGAAGAATAAGTGATTCGTACATTTTCAATGATAATCGCAAATGGTTCTCCTGAGTAGGGTGATTTTTTGTAGTCCTTTTTTGGAAAGAGGGTGAGAAAAAATCACCCTATGCAGCATGTTGAAAATATGATAGGAGCAATTTCTACTCCATGTAGAAGCTGCTTTTTTGTCGAAGTATGAGGTTGGAGATTATCCTGAAATTTTCACAGCACTCCACCATTTTAGTGCCGGCCCTAATTAAAACTTTAAGGTGTTCTTCCCAGTCGAATTATTCATTAAAAATAGCTAATTTACGAACCAGATTTTTCAAAATTGCTGTCATGATTGTTCGAATTTCTTTACTTCCCCATCAATTTTTTAACAGTAGTAAGATTAACAGTTCTCATTTTACTTCCTATATTTTATTTGAAATCCCCAAAATAGTGGTGCCTTTTAAAAAATAGAGAAAAGAGCATAAGGGGTTTTTGCTATCACAGGGTGTGATAGGCTAGGCAGAGCCTAGCAAAACCATGATATCATGCAAAATCTTCAAGGAACCCCCTCAGCGCACCTTCAAATTGAAGGATAGTCCCTTCAGAGACCCTTCAGTAATCACAACATTTGTGCCACAAACCCCTTCGCCGCACCCTCATATTTGATAAATGTCCCCTCAAGGGTCACTTCATTTTGAAGTGTTTTTTTGAAAAACAATACAGAAGCAAGCAATCTTTTTTTATTTTCTTTCGTACGTTCATGGTTAAAATTGCGGTTTATTTTCACTTACAATAAAAGTGATTTACGCGTGCTTTTTTATCATTTATAAATCAATTTTTATCCTATAAACGATTATGGTAGAAACGGAACATAATCGTCAAACGCAACAGGAAATGAATGAATTACAACGTGATATGAAGTACCAAGTGGAAGAGGAAAAAGCCGATACGAAATCAAAAATTGCGATAAAAAAGGACGCCATTCAATCGAGTGATGCAAGCATTCAGCTCTATAAAAATGAACAAAAAAGTTTACAACAGAAGCTTCAAAAATTGAATGAAAAGCAACAAGATTTAGCCATGAAGTGAAAAAACACATGTTAACAGTAGGTCAACATGTGTTTTTTTTATGTTCACAGCAGGTTCCCATCACTGATTTTTTATGTTCACAGTAGGTTCACATGGCAGGGGTTAGGTCAACAGCAGGTTCACATTCAACAGGTTTTCTTGTACCCACGGTTTTGCTAGGCTCTGCCTAGCCCGACACCTATGGTGGGGGCAAAAACCCCTTATGCTCTTCTCTCTTTTATAGTGAGGAACCACAACTTATAGGAAGAAAACGAATGTAATGGATCTATTTTTACAAAATATCAATCTGATTGCTGTTGGAAAAACAGCGAAAGAAAAGACCATTGCTTCCTAGGAATTTATAAAAGTTAACTTAAAAAGGAGGGGGGACCGATAAGAAATAAAGGATTATGACAAAGGGAGAAAAGAGAAATTGTAAAATAGATTTAAGAGATTTTTTGCACGGAATAGTGGAGCACAATTTTAAAAGAAAGGAGTACAGTTCAAGAAATGGAACGCTAAAAAAAGCAAAAGTTTGAAGGGTAAGTGAAGGATGTCTATTTTTTCATACTTGAAAGGTAGAAGGAAGAAATAAGCAATCGAAAGGAGTTTCTATGATGTTTCTTTTTAATAATTAGTTGAGATATTCCGTATAACACAAACGGGATGTAAACGAATATACATCCCGCCATATGAAGAAGGAAAAAGCAGCTTTTAATGCAGCATATGATCTTTAAGGAACAACTCATTTACGTAATTCCATTGCCTAATGAAACAGTAACTTGAAAAAGTATATTCTCTTTAACAAACACCTCATTTAAGCATTGAGCTAAAAAA